>NZ_JBHVGB010000057.1:0-29405 GCF_042801335.1 Nocardioides sp. NPDC057577
CTAATGTTACGCCGCCCAAAACTGCGTTCTCGGCGTTGTCGTTGGGTCGGGCGCAGGCCGAGACGTCGCTCCGGTCGGCCGAGGCGTCACGTACGTCGGCCGCGAGGTCGCTTCTGCAGGCCGAGATGTCACGAAGGTGACGTCTCGGCCTGTTTGCGTGACGCTTCGGGCGACGGGGCTGACCCTTCGGCCGACGTACGTGACGCTTCGCCCGACCTCACGGACGCCTCGGCCGACGGGGCCGACTTCTCGGCAATGCATGGACACCGACCTTCCATGTTCTTGGGCTACCCCGTAGAGTGACCGCTGTCACCACCTAAGCAAGCGCTTAGATTAGCCGAGCACACGAGGGAATGAGCATGTCGAGGTTCGAGGGACGTACGGCGATCATCACCGGGGCCAGCCGGGGCATCGGTCTGGGCATCGCCCAGCGGCTGGTGGACGAGGGGGCGAAGGTCGTCATCACGGCGCGCAAGCCCGAGGCGCTCGCGGAGGCGGTCGAGGGGCTCGGCGGCAAGGAGGTCGCCCTCGGCATCGCCGGCAAGGCGGACGACCCCGCCCACCAGGAGGAGGTCGTCACGACCGCGATCGAGACGTTCGGCAGCGCAGACCTGCTCGTCAACAACGCCGGTATCAACCCGAAGGCCGGCGGCCTGATCGACATGGACCGCGAGTCGGCGCGCAAGACCGTCGAGGTCAACTGCCTCTCGCCGATCGGCTGGACCCAGCAGGTCTGGCGGCAGTGGATGTCCGAGCACGGCGGCGCGATCGTCAACATCTCCTCGGTAGCCGGCCTGGCCCCCACCCCGCTGATCGCGACCTACGGCGCGAGCAAGGCGATGCTCAGCTACATCACCCAGGAGCTCTCGGTCGAGCTCGGCCCGAAGGTACGCGTCAACGCGATCCTCCCGGCCGTGGTGAAGACCAAGTTCGCCGAGCTCCTCTACGAGGGCCGCGAGCAGGAAGTCTCGGCGGCCTACCCGCTCAAGCGCCTCGGCACCCCCGAGGACATCGCCGGCGTCGCCTCGTTCCTCCTCTCCGAGGACGCCGGCTGGATGACCGGCCAGCTCGTCACCGTCGACGGCGGCCTCACCCTCGCGGGCGGTCGCGTCTGATGCCGATTGCTCCCGACAGCACCGCCGTCGTCACCGGCGCCGCAGGAGGGATCGGCCGCGCACTGGCCGCCCGCCTCGTCGCCGAGGGCGTACGTGTCGTGATCAACGACCTCGACGCCGTACGCCTCGAAGCGACCGCCCAGGAGATCGGCGCCCATCCCGTGGCCGGCGACGCCGCCTCCGTCGAGGGCGTGAAGGCCCTGGTCGAACAGGCCAAGGACCACCTCGGCCAGATCGACGCGTGGTACGGAAATGCCGGCATCGACCGTGGCATCGGCCTGGACTGTCCCGAGGAGGACTGGCAGGCGTCCCACGAGGTCAATGTGATGGCCCACGTCCGGGCGGCGCGGCTCCTCGTCCCTGACTGGGTCGAGCGGAAGAGTGGTCGCTACGTGGTGACGGCGAGCGCTGCGGGGCTGCTGATGATGATCGGCGCGCCGACCTACACGGTCACCAAGCACGCAGCCGTCGCTTTCGCCGAGTGGCTCTCGGCGACCTACCGCCACCACGGGATCGTCGTCCAGGCGATCTGCCCCCAGGGTGTGCAGACCGGGATGCTCGAGCGGTCCGGCGTGATGAAGGACCTGCTCAGCCGCGACAGCGCGCTGGCGCCCGAGCAGGTCGCCGACGCCGCCTGGGAGGCCACGACCGACGACCGCTTCCTGGTGCTGCCGCACCCGGAGGTGGCCGACTACTACGCCGCGCGGGCGACGCAGACCGACAAGTGGCTCGGCGGGATGAACCGACTCTGGCAGCACGTGGAGGGACAGGTATGAAGGCATGGCGGATCAACGAGCTCGGTGAGCCCAAGGACGTGATGAGGCTCGAGGAGGTGCCCGACCCGACCCCCGGCGCCGGACAGCTCGTCGTGAAGGTGCTGGCCAGCCCGGCCAACTTCCCGGACGTCCTGATGGCCCGCGGTCTCTACCAGGTCAAGCCCGAGCTGCCGTTCACCGCGGGCGTCGAGCTGTGCGGTGAGGTGGTCGCGCTCGGCGAGGGCGTGGATGCGTTCCAGGCCGGTGAGCGCGTGATCGGCGGCGCCGCCCTGCCCTACGGCGGCTTCGGCGAGCTAGCGCTGATGGACGTCGCGACGACCTTCCCGGCCCCGGAGGCGCTCAGCGACGCCGAGGCGTCGAGCCTCTACATCGGCTACCAGACCGGCTGGTTCGCGCTGCACCGCCGTGCACACATCCAGCCCGGCGAGACGCTGCTCGTACATGCGGCGGCGGGCGGCGTCGGCAGTGCCGCGATCCAGCTCGGCAAGGCCGCCGGGGCCACCGTGATCGGGGTCGTCGGCGGGCCGGACAAGGCCGAGGTCGCCCGAAAGCTGGGCGCGGACCACGTCATCGACCGCCACACCGAGGACTTCGTCAAGGTCGTCAAGGAGCTCACCGGCGGCAAGGGCGCCGACGTCATCTACGACCCGGTCGGTGGCGACACCTACGACCGCTCCACCAAGTGCATCGCCTTCGAAGGCCGGATCCTGATCATCGGCTTCGCCGGCGGCCGCATCCAGGAGGCAGCGCTCAACCACTCGCTGATCAAGAACTACTCGATCGTCGGCCTCCACTGGGGCCTCTACAACATGCTTGCGCCCGAGCTCGTCAAGGAGTGCCACGCCGAGCTCACCCGGATGGCGGCCGAAGGCTCGATCAAGCCGCTGGTCAGCGAGACGCTGCCCTTGGAGCAGGTCGCGGACGGCGTACAACGCCTGGCGGACGGCGAGACCGTGGGCCGGGTCGTCTACGGGGCGAAGCCGTGACGGCCACGGGGCTCCGGGCCGTCATCTTCGACTACGGCGGGGTGCTGACCACGCCGATCGGCGACTCGATCCGAGCCTGGCTGGACGCCGACGGCATCAAGCCGGAGAGCTTCTCGACGGTGCTCAAGGAGTGGCTGGGGCGCTACGCCGACGCCGGCACCCCGATCCACCGCCTCGAGCTCGGCGAGCTCTCGGTCAAGGAGTTCGACAAGCTCCTGGCCGGTCGCCTGGAGACGTACGACGGTAGCCCGGTCGATCCCGAGGGCGTCCTGTCCCGGCTCTTCGCCGGGATGCAGCCGAACCCGGAGATGTTCGCGTTGGCCGAGGAGCTCCGCGATGCCGGCATCCGGCTCGCCCTGCTCTCCAACAGCTGGGGCAACTTCTACCCTCGCAAGCAGGTCGACGCGCTGTTCGAGGTGGTGGTGATCTCCGAGGAGGTCGCCATGCGCAAGCCGGAGCGGCCGATCTTCGACCGCACCCTGAGCAGGCTCGGCCTCCCGGCCGAGGAGTGCCTCTTCATCGACGACGCCGAGCCCAACGTCCTCGGCGCCCGAGCGGTCGGTCTCGACGCACTGCTCCATACAGACACGGCGAGCACGCGCGCGAGGCTCGCCCAGCTGATTCCCGCACTCGGAGGTGCCGCGTGACGACCGAATCCCTGCCCGGGCTCGACCTCGACCGGCTCGGCCCCTGGCTCGCCGAGAACGTGGAGGGGGTCTCGACAAGCTCGACCACCGATGGACGGCTGAGTGCGACCCACATCTCCGGCGGCAAGTCGAACCTGACGTACGCCGTCTCCGACGGCACCCACGAGTGGATCGTCCGGCGCCCGCCGCTGGGGCACGTGCTCGCCACCGCGCACGACATGAAGCGTGAGCACACCGTGATCACCGCGCTGCGCGACACCGCCGTGCCGGTGCCGCACACCTTCGCGTTCTGCGAGGACGAGGAGGTGCTCGGGGCGCCGTTCTATGTGATGGAGAAGGTCGATGGCCGGCCCTACCGCTACGCCCGCGAGCTCGAACCGCTCGGTGCGGACCGCACGAAAGCGATCTCGGAGCAGCTCATCGATGTGATGGCCGCGCTGCACGCGGTCGACCCGGCCGAGGTCGGACTGGCCGAGTTCGGCCGCCCCGAAGGGTTCCTGTCCCGCCAGGTCAGGCGCTGGAAGAAGCAGCTCGAGGCGTCCCATTCCCGCGATCTCCCCGCCGCCGACGAGCTCCACGCGCTGCTGGAGGCACGGGTGGGTGCCGCCGAGGCCGCCTCGAGCGGGCCGGGGATCGTCCACGGCGACTACCGGCTCGACAACGTCCTCACCGACGAGGCCGACCAGATCAGGGCGGTCGTCGACTGGGAGATGGCCACGCTCGGCGACCCGGTCACCGACCTGGCCATCCTGCTCACCTACCAGCAGATGGCCACGGTCTCCGGCGACGGCACCGTGACCGATGTCAGCAACGCACCCGGCTGGCTCTCCGAGGACGAGATCATCGCCCGCTACGGCGCCGCCAGCCCGCGCGACCTGAGCGAGTTCGGCTTCTACCGCGGGCTGGCCGCCTACAAGCTCGCCGCGATCCTCGAGGGGATCCACTACCGCTACCTCAAGGGCCAGACCGTCGGGCCCGGTTTCGAGAACATCGGGGACGGGATCCACCCGCTCCTGGACATGGGCATCAACGCGATGAAGGAGAGCTGATGGATTTCGCACGCGACGCCAGGACCGAGGAGCTCGTCGCCTCGGTCTGGGACTTCCAGAAGACGTACGTCGAGCCGAACGAGGCCGTCTTCGACGAGCAGCTCGCGGCACTGCCGGACAAGTGGGCCTGGGACTCGGTGCCCGTGCTCGCAGAGATCCGCGCCGAGGCCCGCAAGCGCGGCCTGTGGAACCTCTTCCTGCCCGGTGAGGGCGGGGCCGGCCTGACCAACCTGCAGTACGCGCCGTTGGCCGAGATCACCGGCCGCAGCCACCTCGCGCCGGCCGCGTTCAACTGCGCCGCGCCCGACACCGGCAACATGGAGGTGCTGCACGACTTCGGCAACGAGGCGCAGAAGAAGGAGTGGCTCTCGCCGCTCCTGGAGGGCGAGATCCGCAGCGCCTTCGCGATGACCGAGCCGGCCGTGGCCTCCTCCGACGCCACCAACATCGAGACCTCGATCGTGCCCGACGGCGACGAGTACGTCCTCAACGGCCGCAAGTGGTGGATCACCGGGGCGATGAACCCGAACTGCAAGATCTTCATCGTGATGGGCAAGACCGACCCGTCCGCCGAGCGCCACCAGCAGCAGTCGATGATCCTGGTGCCCCGTGACACCCCCGGCCTGACGGTCAAGCGCGGCATGGAGGTCTTCGGCTACGACGACCACGACCACGGTGGCCACGCGGAGCTGGTCTTCTCCGACGTACGCGTCCCGGTGGGCAATCTCATCGGGACCGAGGGCATGGGGTTCGCGATCGCGCAGGCGCGCCTGGGCCCCGGCCGCATCCACCACTGCATGCGCTCCATCGGTCTGGCCGAGCGGGCGATCGAGCTGATGTGTGCCCGGGTCGAGGAGCGGGTCGCCTTCGGCAAGCCGCTCTCCGAGCAGGGCGTGATCCGTGACTGGATCGCCGAGTCGCGGGTGCGGATCGAGCAGCTGCGGCTCCTCGTCCTCAAGACCGCCTGGCTGATGGACACCGTCGGCAACAAGGGCGCCCACACCGAGATCCAGGCCATCAAGATCGCCACCCCGGCGACCGTCCAGTGGATCCTCGACAAGGCGATCCAGGCCCACGGTGCCGGCGGGCTCTCCCAGGACTTCCCGCTGGCCAAGTCCTACGCCGGCATCCGCACGCTGCGGTTCGCCGACGGCCCCGACGAGGTGCACAAGAACGCTCTGGCCAAGGCCGAGCTGCGCAAGCAGGCCGCACGACGCGAGGGGCGGCAGTGAGCGAGCGTCCCGAGGACCTGCGCAGGCGCGTCGAGGAGTTCCTGGCCGAGCACCCGGTCGCGACGACCGAGCCGAGCGCCTTCCTGCACGCCCGCTATCAGGCGGGCCTGGCGTGGGTCGCGTTCCCCGAGGGCCAGGGCGGTCTCGGCGCCTCCCGGGCGCTGCAGCCGCTGGTCTCCGACCTCTTCGAGGCGGCCGGTGCCCCCGACAACAACCCGCGACGTAACGGGATCGGGCTCGGCATGGCCGCGCCGACGATCCTGGCCTACGGCACTTCGGAGCAGAAGGCTCGATTCCTGGAGCCGCTGTGGTGCGGCGAGGAGATCTGGTGCCAGCTCTTCTCCGAGCCCGGCGCCGGCTCCGACCTCGCCGGCCTGGCGACCCGAGCCGTCCTCGACGGTGACGAGTGGGTCGTCAACGGGCAGAAGGTGTGGACCTCGGGTGCCCACAACGCCGACTTCGCGATCCTGGTCGCGCGCACCGACCCGGACGTCCCGAAGCACCGCGGTCTGACGTACTTCTTGTGCGATATGCACGATCCGGGCGTCGAGGTGCGGCCACTGCGCCAGATCACCGGCGAGGCGGAGTTCAACGAGGTCTTCCTGACCGATGTGAGGATCCCCGACGCCCACCGCCTCGGCGAGGTCGGGCAGGGCTGGGAGGTCGCCAACGCCACCCTCAACAACGAGCGCGTCGCCATCGGTGGCGCCGCGATGCCTCGCGAGGGCGGGATGCTCGGCGTGGTCGCCGAGTCGTGGCGGGAGCATCCGGAGAACCACACCCCGGAGCTCCGCGACCGGCTCTTGAAGCTGTGGGTCGAGTCGGAGGTGGCCCGGCAGACCGGGGCCCGGCTGCGGCAGAAGCTGGCCGTCGGCCAGCCCGGCCCCGAGGGGTCGGCGATGAAGCTGACCTTCGCCAGGATCAACCAGCAGCTCACCGGCCTCGACCTGGAGCTGCGTGGCGAGGAGGGCCTTCGCTACGAGGACGGTGACGGCTGGGCGATGGTCCGGCCCGAGCACGTCGACTTCGGCGGCCGCGACGCGGTCTACCGCTACCTGCGCGCCAAGGGCAACTCGATCGAGGGCGGCACCTCGGAGATCCTGCGCAACATCGTGGCCGAGCGCGTCCTCGGCCTCCCCGGGGAGCACCGGGTCGACAAGGACGTGTCCTGGAAGGAGATCCCGCGATGAGCGCATCTGAGGTCGAACTGCTCGACAACGAGCTCGATGCGGACCTGCGGGCCACGGTCCGGTCCTACCTGGCCGAGCGATGTGACCCCGCCGAGGTGGTCAAGGCGTACGACGGTGACAGCTCGCTCACGCCGGTCCTGTGGAAGGGGCTCGCCGGGGAGCTCGGCCTCGCGGGGCTGCTGATCCCGGAGCCCCACGGCGGCGCCGGCGCGTCCGCGCGAGAGGCCGCGGTGGTCCTCGAGGAGCTGGGGCGGGCAGTTGCCCCGGTGCCCTTCCTGACCAGTGCGGTCGTGGCGACGTCGGTCCTGCTGGCAGGGCCCACCGAGAAGGGCGTGGAGCTGCTGGGCGGACTGGCGGCGGGGGAGCGCACCGCGGCCCTGGTCGTGCCGCTCCAGACGATGACGGCCCAGCCGCTGGAGCCCGTCGAGACCGAGGTCAGGTCGGTGGCCGGTGCCCTGGAGGCCGACACCCTCCTGGTGCCGGTCTCGACATCCGAAGGCATCGAGATCCGAGCCGTCCCCGCAGACCGGGCGACGATCACCCCGGTGAGCTCGCTCGACATGACCCGCCGGCTCGCCGACGTGACCCTCGACCCGGCCGCCGGTGAGGTGGTCGTGGCCGCGGAGCACGGTGCCGAAGGCGTACGTTCCGCTCTGCTGGCCGGGGCCGCGCTGATGGCCTCCGAGCAGGTCGGGGTGGCGCAGTGGTGCCTGACCACGACGGTGGAGTACCTCAAGGTCCGGCGCCAGTTCGGCCGGATCGTCGGTGGCTACCAGGCGCTCAAGCACCGGCTCGCCGACCTCTACACCAGCGTCGAAGGAGCCGGCGCGGCAGCGCGCTATGCCGCCGGAGCGCTGGCTCTCGGAGACGCCGAGGAGACGGCGATCGCGACCCACGTCGCGGCGGCCTTCTGCGGCGACCTCGCCGTCACCGCGGCCGAGGAGGCGGTGCAGCTGCACGGTGGCATCGGCATGACGTGGGAGCACCCCGCCCACCTCTACCTCAAGCGGGCCAAGGCCGACCAGATCGCGTACGGCCTCCCCGGCCTCCACCGCGACCGTCTGGGCACCCTGGTCGACATCTAGAGCCCGCTGGTCGAGCCGCCGGAGCCGCTAGGCGGAGGCGTGTCGAGACCAACACAGTCCTATCGAGCGCCGAGGGGACCGTGTTGGTCTCGACACGCTCGCTGGCGCGAGGGTCTGAACGAAGTGGCCCTCGACCAGCGGGGCAGCTACTTCTCCAGCGCCATCAGAGCGAGAGCGAACAGAAGGCGGTCGCGCGGGTCGGAGATGCTCCTCACGGTGAGGTCCTGGATCTGCTTGATGCGGTAGATGACCGTGTTGCGGTGGCAGATCAGGTCCTCGGCGGCGTGGGTGGGGGAGCCGCCGTGCGCGATGAGGGCGCGCAGCGTCGCCAGCAGCACGTCGGACTGGTGGGTCGGCTGCGCCAGGATCGGGCCGAGGGTGCGGCGGACGAGCAGCGAAGAGACCGCTGGCGAGGCGGTCAGCAGCACCTGCGGCAGGCGGTCGTCGACGACCGCGATGTCCCGACGCCCCCGGGGCACCGTCTCCACCGTGTGCGTGGCGAGCTGGAAGGCGGTGCCGAAACCGCTGAGGTCGTCGGCGGTGGCGATCCCGACCCGGCCCGAGTTGCAGCCGGCGAGCTGCTCGACCAGATCGGCGACGGCCTCGGCGACCGGGCGAGACCCCAGCGGGACCAGCCCGAAGTGGTGGTCGCCGCGTACATGCCAGAACGACACCAGTCCGGCCCTCTCCAGCCGGTCGTCGGGGTTGCGCAGCGGTGAGTCGCGGTTGCCGTCGAAGGCCGCGACCACGCAGGCCATCTGCGCGTCGGCGGCGACCCCGAGGATGTCCTGCACCTCGGCGGCGAACGCGGGGTCGCCACCGCGACCCTCGGCCAACCCGTCCAGGAGCCGGCCCTGGAGCTGCAGGTCGCGACGCTGCAGCAGCGCCGCCTCCTTCCGGTAGGCCGACGACATCACCGAGTTCTGCACGTCCAGGTCGGTCCACACCTGGCGCCCGGCGAGGACCATCACCCGGTCGTCGATCCCCAGCTCCTCCTGCTGGTGGACCATCGCCTCCCACAGCATCCGGGTGCCGACGGTGTAGGCGTTGAGGCAGTACTCCAGAGGTACGCCCTGCCGCGCCCGCCGCCGCCCGGTGTCGCGCCACAGGTCCACGGGATTGGCTCCCGGGGTGAGTCCGGCCATAGCCCGGATGCCCCGGCGTACGTGCTCCCGCGTGCTCGAGCGCAGGTCGGCGCGCACCGACGGCTCGGCGTTCTGGTGCCACTCCGGCTGGATCGCGATCAGGGTCAGCGTGATGTCGTCGGCGATCGCGTCCGCCTGGTTCACCAGCGAGGCCCAGGCACGCTCCACCAACGGACGAAGCTCCGAGTCGGGAGATGTGTCGCTCATCACACCCATGTGCGGAGCGTCCCATGCCGACTGCCCCATCCGCCACCGAACCAGGGAATCACAGACGCAGCGCCCGAAGGATTTTGGGCGCAGTGCCCATATCCCCCGTTGTGCGGAGAGTCCAAAGTGATAGCCGTCACAACGGGTGAAGGGAGCATGATGCAGATGCCTGGCGAAGACCCGCCGCTGTTCGCGGTCGAGGGAGTCTCGGTCCGGTTCGGGGGCGTACGCGCCCTCGAGGACGTCTCCTTGGAGGTCGCGCCCCATGAGGTGCTCGGCGTCATCGGCCCCAACGGCGCCGGCAAGACCACGCTGTTCAACGTCGTGTGCGGATTCGTCAGCCCCGCCGAGGGCGAGCTCCGGCTGCGCGGCGAGACGATCCACGGCCTCCGCCCGCACCAGCTCGCCGGCCACGGCATCGCCCGCACCCTCCAGGGGCTCGGGCTCTTCGAACGGATGACGGTGCTCGACAACGTGATGGTCGGTGCCGACCGTCTCGCCCGCGCCGGCTTCGTGCGTGGGCTGCTCGGGATCGGCCACCGCGACGACGCCCGGCTGGCCGCCAAGGCCCGGGAGGTCCTCGGCGAGCTCGGGATCGAGTCGTACGCCGCCCGCTACCCGGGCAGCCTGCCCTACCCGATCCGGAAGAAGGTCGCGCTCGCCCGGGCGCTGGTGGCCGAGCCGGAGCTGCTGCTCCTGGACGAGCCCGCCAGCGGGCTGAGCGCCGAGGAGATGACCGAGCTCGGCGAGATCATCACCGGCCTGACCGAGCGCACCGCCGTGATGCTCGTCGAGCACCACATGGACCTGGTGATGTCGGTCTGCCACCGCATCACGGTCCTCGACTTCGGCCGCGTCATCGCCGCTGGCTCGCCCGACGAGATCCGCAACGACCCGGCCGTCCTCGCCGCCTACCTGGGTGACCAGGTCGAGCACGACGACGACGCCGAGGTCCCCGCACTGACCGCCGAGGAGGCCTGATGTTCGCCGTCGAGGACCTGAGCGCTGCGTACGGACCCGTCAAGGCGCTCAACGGCGTCACCTTCACCGCGTCGAGAGGCCAGGTCACCGCGGTCCTGGGTGCCAACGGCGCCGGCAAGACCACGCTGCTGCGCACCGTGTCCGGCCTGGTGAGGTCCACCCAGGGCAGCGTGAAGCTGAATGACAAGGACATCACGCGGACCGCGACGGAGAAGCTGACCTCGTACGGCCTCTCCCACGTCCCCGAGGGGCGCGGCGTGATCGCCGAGCTGACCGTCACCGAGAACCTCCGGCTCGGCGGGCTGCACCGCGCGACCGGCTCTGAGCCGATGCCGGTCGAGCGGGTCTTCGAGCTCTTCCCGCGTCTGGGCGAGCGCCGCGAGGCCACCGCTCACATGCTCTCGGGCGGTGAGCGGCAGATGCTCGTCATCGGCCGCGCGCTGATGGCGCGACCGACCGTGCTCCTGCTCGACGAGCCCTCCCTGGGACTCGCGCCCCGCGTGGTGGCTCAGATCTTCGACCTGCTCCGCGGGCTGGTGCAGACCGAGGAGCTCACCGTCGTCCTCGTCGAGCAGAACGCCCGCAGTGCCCTGTCCATCGCTGACCACGGAGTCGTGCTCAACCTCGGCAAGGTCGTCGCCTCGGCGCCGGCCGCCGAGCTGGCCGCCGACGAGCAGCTCCGCCACGCCTATCTCGGGTTCTGAGGAGCAGACATGCAGCAGTTTCTCGACACCACTCTCGGAGGGCTGGTCCTGGGCGCGGTCTACGCCGCGTTCGCGCTGGCCCTGTGCCTGATCTGGCGCTCGACCCGGATCGTCAACTTCGCCCAGGCGGCGATGGCGATGGTGACCACCTACATCGCGCTCTCGCTGATCAACGCCGACGTGCCCTACTGGGTCGCCTTCATCGCTGCGATCGCCGCCGGGTTCGGACTCGGCGCGGTGATCGAGCGGGTGATCATCCGCCCGGTCGAGGGGAAGGCCGAGCTCAACGCGGTGATCCTCACCCTCGGGCTGTTCATGGTGCTCCACGGCCTGACCGCGATCACCTTCGGTGTCCAGCACCGCGGCTTCCCGGCTCCGGTCAGCACCAGCGCGATCTCGGTCGGGGACACCTCGATCGGCATCACCCCGTTCGGCATCCTGACGATCGTCGTGGTCGCCCTCGTGATGGCCGGGCTGGTGGTCCTCTTCCGCTTCACCGACCTGGGGCTGCGGATGCGGGCGGCCGCCTTCAACGGAGAGGTCTCCCGCCTCCTGGGCGTACGCGTCGGCCGCATGCTCACCCTCGGCTGGGCGCTCGCCGCCGCGGTGGGTGCGGTGGCCGGGATGCTCATCGCCGGCGGCGACCTGGTGAACCCGGCGTTCATGGACCCGTTCGTGATCTACGGCTTCATCGCCGCCGTGCTGGGCGGCCTCGACTCGCCGCTCGGGTCGGTGATCGGGGGCCTGATCCTCGGTCTCTCGCTCTCCTACGTCACCGGCTACGTCGGTGAGCACCTGGCGCCGCTGGTCGCGCTCGGGATCTTGATGCTGGTGCTGCTGGTGCGTCCCAGCGGCCTCTTCGCAGCGGCTGCGGCCAGGAGGGTCTGACCCATGGAACGTCTGCGCTCTCTTGTCAGTCCGATCACGTCGGTTCCCCTGGCGCGCCACCTCGTCGTGGCCCTGGTCGCCTTCGTGGTGGCGATGGCGGTCATCGGCAGCTCCAGCCAGTACCTGCAGACCCGCTACGCGGAGATGGCCTACTTCGCCATCGCTGCCGGCGGTCTCACGCTCCTGACCGGTCTCTCCGGCCAGCTCTCCCTCGGCCACGGCGCGCTCATGGCGGTCGGGGCGTACGCCGCCACCCTCGTGCTCGAGCGCACCGGCGGCGAGACCCTGGCCGACGTCTTCGTCGCCCTGCTGGTCGCGATCGCGGTCTGTGCCGCGGTTGGCGTGGTGGTCGGGGTGCCGGCGGCGCGGCTGCACGGGCCCTACATCGCCGGCGCGACCCTGACCCTGGCGGTCGCGGTGCCCCGGCTGGCCAACCAGTGGGAGGTCCTCGGCGGCGAGCAGGGGCTGCAGGTGTCAGTGCCCCGCGCCACCGATCTCCCGGCGTGGATCCAGGACCTGGTCTGGTTCTTCACCGCCGTCGAGATCGACCAGTACTCCTTCCTCGCCTACCTCGGCTGGCTGCTCCTCGCGATCACCTTCGTGGCGCTCGCCAACCTGAGCCGCTCCCGGGTCGGTCGTCGGTGGCGCGCGGTGCGGGACGACGACGTCTCCGCCGAGCTGGCCGGCATCCACCTCGGCCGGGCCCGCGTGGTCGCCTTCACCGTCAGCGCCATGGCTGCCGGTCTCGCCGGCGGCCTGATGGCCATGAACGTACGTCTCACGGCGCCGGGCGCGTTCACGATCACGCTCTCGCTGACCCTGCTGGCCGCTGTCGTCCTGGGCGGGCTGGGCAGCCTGACCGGCGCGCTCATCGGGGCCGGCGTACTCGCGTTCCTCCCGAAGTTCGCCACCGATCTCGGGGAGTCGGTGGGATTCAGCGCCACCCAGGCCGCGGAGGTCACCCCGGTGGTCTACGGGCTGGTGCTGATGCTCGTCATCCTCCTCGCTCCGGCGGGGATCGTCGGCAGCCTGCGCTCGATCCTGGCGCGCTCCTCTCTCACCTCATCTCTCGGGAAAACCAAGGAGAAGACAACATGAGAAACACTGCACGCAGAGCCGTACAGGTCGTCTGTGTCCTCACCACCGCCTCGCTCCTCGCTGCCTGTGGCGCGGGGAAGGAAAGACCGTCCGAGGACGGGACGGCAGTGGGCGTCACCGACACCACGATCAAGGTCGGTGCGCACTTCCCGCTGACCGGCCCGGCCGCGCCCGGCTACTCGGAGATCCCCTCCGGCCACCAGGCGTTCTATGAGTACGTCAACGACAACGGTGGCGTGCACGGCCGGGACATCGAGATGGTCGTCAAGGACGACGCCTACAACCCGACCAACACCAGCGCGGTCACCAACGACATGATCCTGCAGGACGAGATCTTCGCGATGGTCGGTGGCCTCGGCACCCCCACGCACCGCGCGGTCGTGCAGCGCCTCAACGACGACGGCATCCCCGACCTGTTCGTCTCCAGCGGCTCGCTGCAGTGGGGCGACGACCCGTCCGGCTCACCGATGACGTTCGGCTGGCAGCCGGACTACGAGATCGAGGGCAAGGTCATCGGTCAGTACGTCAAGGAGAACATGCCCGACGCCAAGGTCGGCCTCTTCCTGCAGGACGACGACTTCGGCGAGGACGGCGAGAAGGGCGCGCGGCAGTTCCTCGACTCCCAGATCGTCGACGTACAGAAGTACACGCCGGGTGGGTCGACCGACTTCTCCCCGCAGATGTCCTCGTTCAAGTCCAAGGGCGTCGACCTGGTGATCGGCTTCAACACGCCGTCCTACACCGCGCTCAGCCAGATCGCGGCCCAGGGCGTCGGCTTCAAGTCGAAGTGGTTCTACTCGAACGTCGGGTCCGACCCGGCGCTGGTCGGCGGCCTCTTGGCGAGCATGACCAAGGGCAAGATCCCGGCCGAGCAGGGCGTGAAGCTGATGGACGGGATGATGACGACCGAGTACATCCCCGGCGTCGACGCTCCTGACGACGAGTGGGTCAAGCTGTGGCAGAAGGTCTGGGACGAGTACTCCAAGAAGGGCTCGGAGAAGCTGACCAACTACCGGATCTACGGTATGTCGCAGGCCTACACCTTCGTCCAGGCGCTGCAGGCCAACGGCAAGGACCTGACCCGCGAGTCGATCGTGGAGACGATCGAGAAGGAGGGTGCCTCCTTCGAAGGGCCCGGGCTGGCTCCGTTCCGGTTCTCCGAGGACTCGCACCTGGGCATCTCCGGGATGAGCGTCGTGGAGATCAAGAACGGTGCCTCCGAGCCGCTCACGCCGGTCCTCGTCACCGACATCGGCGACGCCGCCATCGAGGAGGACGACAGCGCCGCCTCGGACGTCCCGCCCTCGTCCGGCATCCCGGAGTGAACCGCGCAGATACTGATCAGTAGGTACCCGCACGTTCACGGACCGACCTCGGTTACAGTGATGAACCCTCACTCTCGCCACTGGAGGTCGGTCCGTGAATGTACTCGCACCCGGGAGCGGGGTCGTCGTGACCGGAGCAGCCCGAGGAATCGGGAGGGCTCTCGCCACGAGATTCGTCGCGGAAGGATGTCGCGTCGTCGTGGCCGACATCGACGCCGACGAGCTCGCCACCGTGGCGGACTCGATCGGCGCCTTCGCCGTCCCAGGTGACGCCGCCTCGGCCACCGGCTCCGCCGCGCTCGTGGAGGCAGCCCGGGAGCAGCTCGGGAAGATCGACGCGTGGTACGGCAACGCCGGCGTCGACCGGGGCCGCGGCCTCGAGGCCTCCGACCACGCGTGGCTGACCTCCTACGAGGTCAACGTCCTCGCCCACGTACGCGCCGCGCGGCTGCTGCTGCCGGACTGGGTCGCGCGCGGATCCGGGCGGTTCGTGGTGACGTCCTCGTCCGCCGGTCTGCTGACGCTGCTCGGCTCGCCCTCCTATGCGGCCACCGAGCACGCCGAGATCGCCTTCGCGGAGTGGCTCGCTGCGACGTACCGGCATCAGGGGGTGGTCGCCCAGGCGATCGTCGCGCGCAGCGTGAAGACGGCGATGCTCGAGCGGTCCTCGGGACTTCCCGGGTTCATCTCGCCCGAGGGCGCGCTCACCGCCGAGGAGGTCGCCGACGCGGTCTGGGAGGCCGGCCAGACCTCGCAGTTCTGGGTGTCGCTCGAGCCTGACGTGGCCGAGGAGTACGCGGCTCGCGCCGCGGACGTCGATGCCTGGCTGGACTCGATGAACAAGACCCGGCAGGAGCTCGACGGACCGTCCGGCCCGGCCTGAGGGTCAGCTCGCGAGGCGGACGAGCGCCAGCGTGTGCGCCTGCCCGAGGGCCTCGTCGGCGGTGCACGGGACGTCCGGCTGCACGCCGGTGCCCTCCCAGTTCGTGCCGGAGACCGGGTTGACGGCGCGACCCGTGGGAATCGTGGCCTCCAGGTGGGGGTGCACGGTCCAGCCCTTGCAGGGGTGCGCGCCGCCGCGGGTGGTCTCGCCGACGATGACCGCGCGGCCGAGCTGCTGCAGGTCGTAGGCCAGCTCCTCGGCGGCGGAGAAGGTGGTTCCGCTGGTCAGCAGGCAGAGCGGCTTGCTGCCGCCGAAGCGTGCGCCGAGGACGTACGGAAGGCTCCAGGACTGCTCGGTGCGACCGTCGTTGCGCCAGTGCATGGTGTTGAGGTGGGTGCGCTCGTCGAGGAGGTAGCTGCAGACGAAGGCGACAGTGTCCGGGTCGCCGCCCCGGTTGCCGCGCAGATCCACGATCAGCGCCTCGGCGCGGGAGGCCACGGTGAGCGCCGCGCCCAGCGGCTCTGCGGCCCACTCCAGCGGGAACAGCATCGGCGCCAGTTCCAGGACGGCGACCCCTCCGTCGAGCAGCTCCAGCCGGGGCGCACCGCCGAGCGAGGTGTCGAAGTCGCGTCGGATGGACTCCATGGTCGCCGCGCCCTGCTCGGGGGAGACCGGCTCGGCGTGGTGCTTGAGGCGTAGGTGCTTGTCGTCGTTGACGGACTGCAGGTCGTCGGTGACCAGACGCGCGAGCTCCTCGGCGCCATCGACGTCATAGGCACCCTCGGCGAGGCGCCGCTTCAGCAGGTCGGCGACCTGCTCGGCCGTCTCGGGGAAGACGTAGTGCTCGGTCACCAGGCGGATCGTCTCGTCGATGACAGCGGCCGGCCGGAGGGTCGTCAGGGGCGTCACGGCAGGGAGTAGAGCACCGCCCCGGCGAACCGTCAACGACGTTTGGTCCGTCTCCACTAGTCTCGCCGATGTGGAACCTTTGGTCTCGACCTGGCTCAGTGGCCTCGACGGCATCCCGACGCAGGCCCAGAACGTCAACCAGCAGCACTATGCGGCGAGCCTGATGAAGGTGCCGGTCGCGATCGCCGCCTATCGGCTGCGCGATCGTGGGCTGCTGTCTCTCGATGAGCCGATCGGGGTGCATTCCGACTTCGACTCCGCCGTCGACGGGTCGCGCTTCTCGATGGATCCGGCGGAGGACCAGGACCCGGTGACCTGGGAAGCGGTCGGCTCCCCGCTGCCGCTGGGTGATCTCGTACGCCGCTCCCTGACCGTCTCGGGCAACCTGGCCGTCAACCTGGTGCTGGAGCGGGTCGGGCTCGAGGAGGTCGCTGCGGTGCTCGCGGACGCCGGGGTGACGCCGATGACGACGGTGTCGCGTGGGATCGAGGACGCGCCCGCCCGTGAGGCCGGGCTGCAGAACCTGGTCACCGCCAACGACATGGGCAAGCTGCTCACCAAGCTCGCCTCCGGCCGGCTGCTCTCGCCCGAGTCGACCGCCGAGCTCGAGGGGATCCTGGTCGCCCAGGAGTATCGCGACGCGATCCCGCTCGGGGTGCCCGAGGACGCGGTGGTCGGCAACAAGACCGGCTGGGTCGACGGCGTACGCCACGACATGGCGATCATCCGGCCCGCTCAGGGCGAACCGCAGGTGATGGTCGTCCTCACGACCGGCCTGGACGACGACGAGTCGGAGTTCCGGATCAGCGAGGTCGCGCGCTATCTGTGGTCCACCCTGTGACCTCGCCCGCGATCGTCGCGGTGCGCACCCAGCGTGTCCGGGTGCCGCTGCACACCCCGTTCGTGACGGCTCTGCGTCGCACCGACTTCGCAGAGACGGTCGTCGTGACGGTCGAGGACTCCGACGGGTGCGTCGGCTGGGGTGAGGCGCCGCAGGTCTGGAAGGTCACCGGTGACTCGCTCGCCGGGTCAGCTGCGGCGTTGGAGGGGCCGATCTCGGACGCGCTGGTCGGTGCCGCTGCCGATCTGTCGTCGGCGGGGTTGATCCAGGGCGCCGTCATCGGCAACCGGTCGGCCAAGATGGCCGCGGATATCGCGCTGCACGACCTTGTCGCGCGCCGGGCTGGGGTGTCGATGACCGAGCACCTGGATGTGTTGGTTTCGACACGGGCTCGCTGGCGCTCGCCCGGCTCAACCAATGCTGAGGCAACGCTGGTTGAGCCGCCGGAGCCGCTAGGCGGAGGCGTGTCGAAACCAACACAGTTGCTGACCGACATGACCCTCTCCGTAGGCACCCCCGCCGACCTGGCGGAGGCGGCGGCAGCCCGCGCACGAGACGGGTTCACGACGCTCAAGATCAAGGTCGGGACGGATCCGGCCGGCGATGCCGAGCGCGTGCTCGCGGTCCGTGAGGCAGCCCCGGGCTGCGTACTCCGGCTGGACGCCAACACCGGCTGGCGCGCGGACGAGGCGGTCACGGTGCTCACGACACTTGCCGACAAGGACGTCGAGCTCGAGCTCGTCGAGCAGCCGGTGGCCCGGCGTGACCTGGAGGGGATGGCGTACGTCCGGCGTCATCAGCCCTACCCGATCCTGGCCGACGAGTCGGTCTTCGATCTGGAGGATCTGGTCGACGTGATCCGCGCCGGGGCGGCGGACGCGGTCAACATCAAGCTGGCCAAGTGTGGCGGGATCACGCCCGCGATCGAGCTGCTGGAGGTCGCGAGGAGCCACGGCCTCGGCCGCCTCGTCGGCTGCATGATGGAGTCCCACCTCGGCATCGGCGCGGCTGCCGCACTGGTCGCCGCACTCGGCATCCCCGGCGAGCAGGATCTCGACGCGGGCTGGTGGGCGAAGAGCTCGCCCTATGTCGGCGGGATCGGCTACGACGGCCCCCACATCCTGTTCCCCGACGCCCCCGGCCTCGGCATCGAAGGAGTCCTCTCATGATCACCGTCCACCAGCCGACCTTCGTCGTGGCCGAGCCCGCCGACGACGCCGAGCACGAGACCGAGGTCGTCCCCGGCGAGGCGGTCGTCGTCCTCGAGACGCAGGGGGAGTGGACGTATGTCGTGATCCCCTCCCACGCCTCCTCGAAGGACGAGCGGGGCTATCCCGGCTGGTTGCCGACGGCCGCTCTCGCTTCGCCCGTGGCCACCCTGCTGAGCAAGGCTCGAAGCTACCTCGGCGTCCCCTACGTCTGGGGTGGCACGACGGATGCCGGCATCGACTGCTCCGGCCTGGTCCTCCGAGCGGCAGAGGCCATCGGCGTACGTCTCCCGCGGGACGCCCGCGACCAGGCCGCCGCGCTCGAGGCGATCGACCTCGGCGACGTCGCTGCCGGTGACCTCTACTTCTTCGCGCGCCCGGACGGGCGGGTCATGCATGTCGCCATCGCCACCGCAGTCCCCGAGTCGGACGGCGCCCGCCCGATGATCCATGCCGACGGCGACAAGATGGTCGTCGTCGAGGAATCCATGCCCGCCGACCGGGTCGCCACCCTCGTCAGCGCCGCCCGTCTGTGACGGCTGCGTGACTTATCCGCCGGTGCCGGTGAACTTCTCGCGCGCCAGAAGTGACAATTCGACGTGGTGAGTTAACTTCGAACGTATGACTCGTACAGGGGCACTGAGTCCACAGAGCCGCGATCTCGCGATCGGCACGATGGTCGGAGCAGCGGGAGAGACCGAGCTCGACGTCCTCGTCGTCGGAGGGGGTGTGACCGGCGCCGGAGTGGCGCTGGACGCCGTCACCAGAGGCCTCAGCACGGGGCTGGTGGAGCAGCGCGACCTGGCCTCGGGAACGAGCTCGCGGAGCTCGAAGCTGGTCCACGGGGGCTTGAGATACCTCGAGATGCTCGACTTCGAGCTGGTCCGCGAGGCGCTCCAGGAGCGCGGTCTGCTGCTCAACACCCTGGCCCCGCACCTGGTCCGGCCGGTGCCGTTCCTCTACCCGCTGACCAACCCGGTGTGGGAACGCGCCTACATCGGCGCGGGCCTGGCGCTCTACGACGGGATGGCGAGCTTCGGCCCGCTCTCCGGGATGGGCAACTCGGGTCTCCCGCGCCACCGCCACCTCACCCGCCGGGGCGTGGCGAGGATCGCCCCCGACTTCCGCACCGACACGATCACCGGTGCGATCCAGTACTACGACGCTCAGGTCGACGACGCCCGCCTGGTGATGACGATCGCGCGCACCGCCGCCTCCCACGGCGCCCACGTCGCGACCCGGGTCCAGGTGACGGGGTTCCTGCGCGAGGGCGAGCGGGTCGTCGGCGTACGGGCCCGCGACCTCGAGCACGACCAGGACCTGGTCATCCGGGCCAAGACCGTCGTCAACGCCGCCGGGGTGTGGACCGACGACATCCAGGCGATGGTCGGCGGCCGCGGCGCCCTGCACGTCAAGGCGTCCAAGGGCATCCACCTCGTCGTACCGCGCGACCGGATCCGCTCCGAGTCGGGCTTCATCGTCCGCACCGAGAAGTCGGTCCTCTTCGTGATCCCGTGGGGCCGCCACTGGATCATCGGCACCACCGACACCCCCTGGACCTACGACCTCGCCCACCCGGCCGCCTCCAAGACCGACATCGAGTACGTCCTCGAGCACGTCAACGCGATCCTGCGTGAGCCGCTCGACCTCGAGGACGTCGAGGGCGTGTACGCCGGGCTCCGCCCGCTCCTGACCGGCGAGTCCGACCAGACCGCCGGCCTCAGCCGCGAGCACCTCGTGGTCACGCCGCTGCCGGGGCTGGTGCTGATCGCCGGCGGCAAGCTGACGACCTACCGGGTGATGGCGCGCGACGCCGTCGACGCCGCAGCCCACTCGCTGGGGACCACGACCAACATGACCCTGCGCGACTCGATCACCGACAAGGTGCGGCTCGTCGGGGCCGAGGGCTTCGAGACCCGCTCCAACCAGCGCGTCCTGCTGGCCCGTCGCTCCGGCCTCCACGTCGGCCGCATCGACCACCTCCTCGGCCGCCACGGCGGCATGATCGATGACGTACTCGACCTCATCCAGCAGCGCCGCCCGCTCGCGCTGCCTCTCGAAGGAGCCGACGACTACCTCGCGGCCGAGGTCGTCTACGCCGTCCAGTGTGAGGGGGCTCGCCACCTCGACGACGTCCTCGAGCGCCGCACCCGGATCTCGATGGAGACCTTCGACCGCGGCGTCTCCGCCGCCCCCGGCGTCGCCAAGCTCATGGCCGAGGAGCTCGGCTGGGACGAGCAGCGCACCAAGGAGGAGGTCGACCACTACCTGCGCCGCATCGAGGCCGAGCGCCGCTCCCAGCTCATGGTCACCGACGAAGACGCCGACCGCGCCCGGCTCGAGGTCGAGGACCTCGTCTGACCTCATAGCAACCTGGTTGTCCGAGCGACAACATTTGTCATCACTGGTGATTCAATTGTTGGCTGGCCGGTGCGCGAACTCTGACGAGCGCCCGAGCCTCAGGTGTCGAATTGCCGTGGCGAAGCAGCCGGTTGACGTAGCAATCTGACCACATGTTCCCTTCGACAGGCCCAGAAAACTGCCTGGTCGCAGATCCCCCCGAGCCGCTGGCCACCGATGATTTCGTGCTCGCCCCACTCCGGCCCGAGCTGCTCGACCTGGACACCGACGCCTATCTGGCCAGCCCGGACGTGATCCGCGACCACAGCTACGGCCGCTGGCCGGTGGCCGGCTTCGGCAGCGACGACAACCTTCCGCTGGTGATCCGGCACTGGTCCGATTACCAGGCGAGGCGCGCCTTCACCTACCTCTTCCTCGACCCCGAGGGCACCTCGTCGCTCGGCTGTCTCTACGTCCAGCCGCTGTTCCCCTACCTGGAGGCGATGGGCGCCGACGCCCGCACCCTGCTCAGGTACGCCGGTGGATCCACCGCGAGGGTCAGCTACTGGCTCCGCCAAGACCGCGAGCCTGGGCTCGGGGTGTCGGTAGCCGAGCGGCTCGATGAGTGGCTGCGTACGCAATGGCCGTTGGACGCCTATCTCTACCGAGCCGCGCCCGCGGAGGAGTGCACCGTGCACGCCCTCGATCGACTGCCCTTGGACCGCGTCGACATCGACCTTCCCGCCGAGCGCTACAGCTATCTGTGGTGGGCCGCCGACGTTCGCATGGTGAGTTAGTGGGACGCCTGTCTGGCTTCCGAGACGCCGGTCACATACTCTCGGTACATGAGCGCATCGAACCCGACTTCTTCCGGCGGCCCGATCGTCGAGGGCCCGCTCGATCCCGAGCACGACGCCGCGGCGTCCCTGGCCCTCGAGCCTGACTACGTCGCCCGTCTGACCGGCCACCTCGTGGCCACCACAGGCGAGACGAACGAGGTCATCAGTCCGCTCAACGGGGCGCCGCTGGCGCACATCCCGCAGTCGAGCGACGACGACGTCGCCGCGGCCTTCGCCAAGGCCCGGGTGGCGCAGGAGAAGTGGGCCGCGACTTCGGTCGCCGAGCGCGAGCGCATCCTGATCAAGCTGCACGACCTCGTCCTCGACCGGCAGGACGAGATCCTCGACCTGATCGTGCTGGAGTCGGGCAAGGCCCGCAAGCACGCCTTCGACGAGCCGCTGCACATCGCGCTGACGGCGCGCTACTACGGGCGTAAGAGCAGCAAGATCCTCGACACCGAGCGCAAGCTCGGCGTCATCCCGGTGCTCACTCGGGTCGAGCTCAACCACGTCCCCAAGGGTGTCGTCGGCATCATCAGCCCGTGGAACTACCCGTTCACGATGGCGCTGTGCGACGGCCTGGCCGCGATCGCCGCCGGCAACGCGGTGGTCATCAAGCCCGACTCGCAGACCATGCTCAGCGCGCTCCTCGGCGCCGAGCTGCTGGCGGAGGCCGGGCTGCCGGAGAACCTGTGGACCGTCGTCGCCGGCCCGGGCTCGAAGATCGGCACCAGCATCATCCAGCGCGCCGACTACGTCTGCTTCACCGGCTCGACCAACACCGGCAAGATCGTCGCCAAGCAGGCGGCGGAGCGCCTGATCGGCGCCAGCCTCGAGCTCGGCGGCAAGAACCCCATGCTCGTCCTCAAGGACGCCGACATCGAGAAGGCCGCCGAGGGTGCGACCCGCGCGGTCTTCTCCAACTCCGGCCAGCTGTGCGTCAGCGTCGAGCGGCTCTTCGTCGACGACAAGGTCTACGACCGGTTCGTCGAGCGCTTCGTCGCCCGCACCCAGGCGATGACCCTCGGCGCCACCCTCGGGTGGGAGAACGACATGGGCACCCTGATCTCCCAGGCCCAGGTCGACACCGCGGCCGCCCACGTCGAGGACGCCGTCTCCAAGGGCGCCCGCGTGCTCGCCGGCGGCAAGGCCCGCCCCGACCTGGCGCCGTTCTTCTTCGAGCCGACCATCCTCGAGGGCGTCACCCCGGAGATGACCTGTTTCGGCAACGAGACCTTCGGTCCGGTCGTCTCCGTCTACCGCTTCCACAGCGAGGAGGAGGCGATCGAGCGCGCCAACGACGGCGAGTACGGCCTCAACGGCTCGATCTACAGCCGTGACACCTCGCGCGCCCGGCGCATCGCCCGGCAGATCAAGTGCGGCACCATCAACATCAACGAGGCCTTCGGCGCCACCTTCGCGAGCATCGACGCCCCGATGGGCGGCATGCGCGAGTCCGGCCAGGGCCGTCGCCAGGGTGTCGAGGGCATCCTGCGCTACACCGAGACCCAGTCCGTCGCCTCCCAGGCGATCCTGCGCTTCGCCCCGCAGTTCGGGATGAGCGACCAGGCCTACGCCAAGTTCATGACCGCCTCGCTGCGCGCCCTGAAGGCGCTGGGCCGCGCATGACCCACTACGACGTACTCGTCATCGGATCGGGCTTCGGTGGCTCGGTCAGCGCGCTGCGGCTGACCGAGAAGGGCTACTCCGTCGGAGTGGTCGAGGCCGGTCGCCGGTTCAGCGACGATGAGCTGCCCAACAACTCCTTCGACCTGCGCAAATACCTCTGGGCGCCGGCGATCGGCTGCTACGGGATCCAGCGCATCGACATGGTCAAGGACTGCGTGATCATGGCCGGTGCCGGGGTCGGGGGCGGCTCGCTGGTCTACGCCAACACCCTCTACGAGCCGCTCGACCCGTTCTTCGAGGACCCTTCCTGGAGCCACATCACCGACTGGAAGGACGAGCTCGCCCCCTACTACGAGCAGGCCAAGCGGATGCTCGGCGTCAACCTCTACCCCCACCTGACCCCCGCCGACGAGGTCATGCAGAAGGTCGCGGCCGAGGCCGGGCGCGGTGACACCTTCCACAAGGCGCCGGTAGGCGTCTTCTTCGGAGGCCCGGGCCAGGTGGAAGGGCAGGAGGTCGCGGACCCCTACTTCGGAGGAGAGGGCCCCGACCGGCGTACGTGCACGAACTGCGGCGAGTGCATGACCGGCTGTCGCCACAACGCGAAGAACACCTTGGTCAAGAACTACCTCTACCTGGCCGAGAAGAACGGCGCCGAGGTGCACCCGCTCACCACGGTGACCCGCGTCTACCCGGCCAGGACCGGAGGCGGGTACGTCATCGAGACCCGCTCCACCACGGCCAAGCTCGGCATCGGGCGCACCCGGAAGTTCACCGCCGACCAGGTGATCTTCTCGGCGGCCTCGCTCGGCACCCAGAAGCTGCTCCACAAGCTCAAGCGCACCGGCGATCTGGCGCAGATCTCCGACCGCCTGGGCGAGCTGACCCGCACCAACTCCGAGTCGATCCTGGGCGCGATCGCCCCGGACACGGCCGTCGACTACACCGAGGGCGTGGCGATCACCTCCTCGTGGCACCCCGACGAGCACACCCACATCGAGCCGGTCCGCTACGGGCACGGCAGCAACGCGATCGCGGCGATGCAGACGGTGCTCACCGAGGGCGGTCCCCATCGGCTCCGCCGCTGGCTCAAGGAGATGTGGCTGCAGCGGCGGTCGCTGCGTACGTTCTACGACTTCAAGCACTGGTCCGAGCGCACCGTCATCGCGCTGGTCATGCAGGCGCTCGACAACTCGATCACGACCTTCCCGAAGCGGACGATCTTCGGGTGGCGGATGTCGTCGAAGCAGGGCCACGGCAAGCCCAACCCGACCTGGATCCCCGCGGGCCTCGACGCCGTGCGGAAGATGGCCGGGGTGATGAGCTCGGGCGACAAGCCGGGGTATGCCGGCGGCACGATCGGGGAGCCGTTCAACAAGCCGATGACGGCCCACTTCATCGGTGGCTGCACCATCGGCGACTCGGTGGCCACTGGTGTGATCGACCCCTACCAGCGGCTCTACGGCCACGCCGGGCTGCACGTCGTCGACGGCTCCGCGATCTCCGCCAACCTGGGCGTGAACCCGTCGCTGACGATCACCGCGCAGGCCGAGCGGGCGATGGCGTTCTGGCCCAACAAGGACCAGGCCGACCCGCGGCCGGAGCTGGGTGCGGGCTACGCGCGCATCCAGCCCGTCAGGCCGGCCTCGCCCGCGGTGCCGGCGAGCGCGCCCGCAGCGCTGCAGCTGCCCATCGTTGATGTCCGTTGACCAACCTGTTGCCATGGTGACACGTCCTGTGCAGGAAGTTTTCTGGCAGGAAGTTTTTGGTTGACCCGTAACTGTGGTTAAGAGAGTTCGTTGGAGTGATCAGACCCGGGATTGCTCCCTCCCTAATACATGCCGGGTCTTACGTCCGGGACAGCTTTGCCTCGGGCAATCAGGGCCCGGCCACCTCCCTCCCCGGCCGGGCCCTGGTGCATTTCGCGGGCGGCGTACCCCGTCGTTAGGATTCGTGCATGATGCAGGCTCCTGGGGCGGAAGAGCACGATCTGGTTCTCGTGGTGGACTTCGGTGCGCAGTATGCGCAGCTGATCGCCCGCCGCGTACGTGAGGCGAAGGTCTACTCCGAGATCGTGCCGCACTCGATGCCGGTCGAGGAGATGCTGGCCAAGAATCCGAAGGCGATCATCCTCTCCGGCGGTCCCTCGAGCGTGTACGCCGACGGCGCACCCGCCATCGACAACAACCTGTTCACGGCGGGCACCCCGGTGTTCGGGATGTGCTACGGCTTCCAGCTGATGGCGCAGGGCCTGGGCGGGACCGTCGACGACAACGGCGCCCGGGAGTACGGGCGTACGCCGGTCACCGTCGGTGTTCCCGGCATGCTGCTCCGGGACATGCCGCCGGCCCACAACGTGTGGATGTCGCACGGCGACTCGGTCTCCGAGGCGCCCGAGGGTTTCACGGTGCTCGCGAGCACGGCCGACACCCCGGTGGCAGCCTTCGAGAACGTCGAGAAGCAGCTCGCGGGCGTGCAGTGGCACC
This sequence comes from Nocardioides sp. NPDC057577, assembly GCF_042801335.1. Classification (NCBI taxonomy): domain Bacteria; kingdom Bacillati; phylum Actinomycetota; class Actinomycetes; order Propionibacteriales; family Nocardioidaceae; genus Nocardioides; species Nocardioides sp. NPDC057577. The sequence continues at coordinate 25,564 of NZ_JBHVGB010000057.1, forward strand.
CCGAGGTGCTCCACTCCGAGCACGGCCAGAAGGTGCTCGAGCACTTCCTGTGGGACATCGCCGGCGCGCGCCAGACCTGGACGATCGGCAACATCGCCGAGGACCAGATCGAGCGGGTCCGTGAGCAGATCGGTGACCACCGGGCCATCTGCGCGCTCTCGGGTGGTGTCGACTCCGCGGTCGCCGCGGCCATCGTCGCCAAGGCGATCGGCGACCGGCTGACCTGCGTCTACGTCGACCACGGCCTGATGCGGAAGAACGAGTCGGTCGCGATCGAGAAGGCCTTCCGGGAGTCGACCGGTGCCGAGCTGAAGATCGTCGACGCCGAGAAGGAGTTCCTCGACGCGCTCGCCGGGGTCACCGACCCGGAGGAGAAGCGCAAGATCATCGGCCGCGAGTTCATCCGCTGCTTCGAGCGCGCCGAGGTCGAGATCCTGGGCGACAGCGACGAGAAGGTCGCCTTCCTGGTCCAGGGCACGCTCTACCCTGACGTCGTCGAGTCCGGTGGCGGCGCCGGCACCTCCAACATCAAGTCCCACCACAACGTCGGCGGCCTCCCCGAGGACCTCGAGTTCGAGCTGGTCGAGCCGCTGCGTGAGCTCTTCAAGGACGAGGTGCGCGCCGTCGGCTCCCAGCTCGGCCTGCCCGACGAGATCGTCCAGCGCCAGCCGTTCCCCGGCCCCGGCCTCGGCATCCGCATCATCGGAGAGGTCACCAAGGAGCGGCTCGACATCCTGCGCGAGGCCGACGCGATCGCCCGCGAGGAGATGACCCTCGCCGGTCTCGACCGCGACATCTGGCAGATGCCCGTCGTGCTGCTCGCCGACGTCCGCTCGGTCGGTGTCCAGGGTGACGGCCGCACCTACGGCCACCCCGTCGTGCTCCGCCCGGTCACCTCCGAGGACGCGATGACCGCCGACTGGGCCCGGCTTCCCTACGAGGTCATGGAGCGCATCTCCACCCGGATCACCAACGAGGTGAGCGAGATCAACCGGGTCACCGTCGACATCACCTCGAAGCCCCCGGGCACCATCGAGTGGGAATAAAGCCGCAGCGGTGTAAGCGCGAAGCGCGCACACCGCGTCGCGGCTTTAGATCGAGCAGCCCCGCTACCGCGAGCTTGCGAGCGGTAGCGACGGGCGTGTCGAGATCGAGCTTCGAGGAGACGCCGACTCCGTGGACAATGGCGGCATGACGCAGCCCGATCTCGCTGATCGACTCCTCGACGCACATGTCGCCCACGAGATGGCGGCGCTGCGCGGCGTACGCTTCCTCGATCTCGTCACCGGCGAGATCGACTTCGCGCTGCGTGCGTCCAGTGGGCTGACGCTCGACCAGGTGATGCCGCGCGACCTGATCAAGGAGGTCGCGCTGAAGTACGTCAGCACCTTCCGGCTCCCGGGCGCGATCCCGGAGGTCGCCGGGGCGCTCGCGACGCGGCTGAAGGCGCACCCCGCCAACGACACCCAGCTGGGCAAGGTGGTCAGCCGGCCGCGGATCGACGAGCTGGTCGAGGCCATCGTCGAGATGCGTACGCTGCGCCAGCAGGTCCTGCGCAGTCTGGCCGAGAACTCCGGGATCCAGGCTGGCGTCGGCACCTTGGTGCGCGGCACCGCCCGGGGTGCCGTCGACACCGGCCGCCGGCTCGCCGACAACCTTCCGGGCGGCGCGCTCGGCTTCTCGATCGCCGAGCGGGTCGCGGGCCGGATGGCGGACACGGTGAAGGGCACCCCGGTCGGTGCGGCCGTCGACCAGAGCGCCCGCGAGCTCGCGGAGCGCGGCGCCGGAGCACTGCTCGGCTACCTCTCCGACACCGCGGCCAGCTCGGTCACCGACGAAGAAGTCCATGACGCGCTGCTCGAGGTCTGGGATGCGCTGGCGACCCGGCCGGTGCGCGAGCTCGCCGACCTGATCGACGACGAGCAGCTGGTCGCGCTCTTCGTCGGGCTCTACCAGGTCTGGCTCGACATCCGGGACTCCGAGTATCTGCAGGCCCTGGTCGACACGGGTGTCGACTTCTTCTTCGACACCTACGGGAGCTTCACCCTCGACCGGCTCCTGGAGGAGTGGGGTCTGGGCCGCGACGACCTGGTCGAGGAGGCCCTCCGGTTCGGCCCGCCGGTGATCGAGGCGCTCGCCGAGGCCGGCGTCCTCGAGCAGCTGATCCGTCGCCGGCTCTCGAGCTTCTACGACTCACCGGAGGCTCGGGCTCTCCTGGGGTGACGGCCGGCGCAGCACTTTCCCGCCGTGGCGGGAAAGTGCGGCGGCTGCGAGGAGTTCACGGCGGCTCGGGCGGGTACCGGGGCGGTGAACGAGCACGAAGGAGGCACGAGATGGCCGAGACGATTGTCGACGACAGGCTCTGGGAGAACTTCCACCGCGCGGTGAACATGACCTCGCTCGACCTGCGGAAGTGGCTCGCCGTGCAGGGCGCGGGGGAGACGGCCGAGACCGAACCGGACCGGGCCGGCAGCGCACTCGGCCACCGGGTGGCAGCCATCCTCGCCAAGCGCCGCGCCGACGTCACCGCTGACGACGTGGACGTGATGCAGCGAGTCGTCGACAAGGTCACCGACCTGCGCGGCGGGGACACCGGACAGTGGGAGCCGACCGCGGGCGACGCGCACTGGCGGCGCCGGCTGATGAACGTCGGCCACGATCCGCTGGGCTCGTGAGCGCTGCGGAATGGGTGCCGGAGTCGCCTAGCCTGGCCGAGCTGCGCAGCGCCGTCCAGGACTGCCGTGGCTGCGAGCTCTATCGCGACGCCACCCAAGGGGTGATGGGTGAAGGACCCACGCCGGCCCCGTTGATGCTGCTCGGTGAGCAGCCCGGTGACCGTGAAGACCGTGAGGGTGAGCCGTTCGTCGGCCCGGCTGGCGGCATCCTCCACGAGGCGCTCGCCGACGCCGGGATCGAGCCGGAGGCGACGTACACGACGAACGTCGTCAAGCACTTCCGCCACCGTCTCTCGGACAAGCGCCGCATCCACCAGTCACCCACGAGCAAGCAGGTCGGCGCCTGCGCTCCGTGGCTGGCGGCCGAGCTCGACCTGGTACGTCCCGCCGGCATCGTCCTGCTCGGCGGCACCGCCGGCAAGGCGCTGTACGGCTCGTCCTTCCGCGTCGGCGAGGCACGCGGCCACCTCCTCGAGTGGCCCGAGGCCATCGCCACGAAGACCCTCGACCCCTGGGTTCTCGCCACGACCCACCCCTCCGCCATCCTCAGGGCGGAGGACGAGAGGCAGGCGACGTACGACGGTCTGGTCGCCGATCTGCGGGTTGCTGCCGCTGCTCTGAAGAAAAAGTGAAAGGCGATGTCGAGATCGCCGGTGCACGCTCGACGCGTGGGTACGAGCATCACCACCCACCTCTGAGGAGATCGAGATGAGCACCAACGCACAACGAGCCGGCTGGGTCATCACCGTCCTGGTCACCCTGTTCCTTGGCTTCGACATCGTCACCCACCTGCTACGGGTCGAGCCCGTCATGGACTTCAACGACAAGATCGGCGCACCGGGCTGGTTCCCCGTCGTCTGCGGCGCCGTCCTCGGCCTCTCGCTGGTCGCGTACCACGTCCCGGCCACCCGGGCGATGGGTACGGTCCTGATCACCGCCTACCTGGGTGGCGCGGTCACGGTGAATCTGGTCTTCGGGCAGCCCGCCTTCAACACCGTCTTCGCCATCGCCACCGCGGTCCTCGTCTGGGCCGGCGCCTGGCCGCGCGACGAGCGCCTGCGCGGCCTGGTCACCGCCTGATTCCCCGCCGAGTCGGCGCCGCCGGCCACACATAACCCCCCACGCGGGCCCGGGTTACGAGCCCCCCAGGCGCGGGGGTTTGTGACG
>NZ_JBHVGB010000058.1:0-29316 GCF_042801335.1 Nocardioides sp. NPDC057577
CTCCCCGCCCTGTCGCATTCGCCAGAGCTGTGGTTCGGCCCGATGCTCACCGAGTTACCTCGGTGGGGTCGCACTGACTTCGTGGAGTTCGCCGAAGTCAGTGATCGCTCGCCGAGCTACCTCGGTCAGCATCCATTCGCACAAACGCCCCAAAACCAAGGAGTCGGATGCCCAGCGCCCCCCACAAGCCCTGGACATCCGACGATCTTGGGTGACCGACACCAAGTCTGCGTCAGCCGTGCGCACAGGTTAGGCATAGAAACGCCCATGGATCCAGATAGTTAAGACGAAATTCATGAACTTCTTGTGACGATTCGAACAGAATCGAACAGATCCGGGGGCCGAATCATCTGGATCCATACATTAGGATTTCGGTGTGCGTGTGATGACCTCTCGAGCTCGCGCGGCCATCTTCGCCCCGATCGGCGACGAAGGCCGGGCTGCGCGCGTCGAGAACCGGCTCGCGGAGGCGATCCGCTCCGGCGTGCTCGCGCACGGCGAGCGGCTCCCCAGCGAGCCCGAGCTCGCCCAGATGCTCGGAGTCGCGACGGTCACCGCACGGGAGGCGTTGGTCGCGCTGCGCGCCAAGGGCCTGGTGGTGACGACCCGGGGGCGGGGCGGTGGCTCGTTCGTACGTGCCCCCGAGAGCGGCGACCTCGTCGAGGACCGGCTCGCCGCGATGTCGCGGGTCGAGCTGCGTGACCGGGCGACGGTCTACCTGGTGGTGCTCACCGGGTGTGCGGAGATCGCGGCGGAGCGTACGGACCCCGACGAGGTCGAGGACCTGCGCGACCTGCTGATCCCGCTCAACGTCAGCGACGTGGCCCGTTGGCGCAGCGCCGACAGCGAGCTCTACCTGTCGGTGGCCGCGTTGACCCAGTCGGCCCGGATGACCCGCGAGGTGGTGCGCCAGGAGGCCGACTTCGGCGCGCTGCTCCGGATCCCGCTCAACGAGCCGGGCTTCCGGGAGGCCGCGGCCGTGAGGCATCAGGAGCTTGTCGACGCCCTCGCATCAGGAGATGCTGTGAGGGCACGGGAGAGCGTACGTGAGCATGTCGCCCACTCCCTTGAACGCTTGGCCGAGATCCATGAGGCGGTGCGACGATGACCAGGACCATGACTCCCATCGACTGTGTGACTCAGGTCGAGCAGCATTTCGGACCGATCGTGACCGAGCTCGAGCGCGTACGCAGCGAGGTGGCCGCCCTCTTCGAGACCGGCCCGGTCACCACCGCATCCCTGCGGGAGCGGCTCGAGCCCGGCTCGCTGGAGTTCCTGCGCAATCCCAACCTCATCGGCGGTGGCTTCGTCGTGGCCCCGGGTGTGCTCAGCGATCGCCGGCTCTACCTCGTCTGGTGGCAGGGGGAGGAGCGTGACTTCCTCGGCGACGCCGATGCGCCGGGCACCGGCGAGGCGATCGACTACACCCGCCAGCCCTGGTATCGCACCCCGGAGCGCACGGGCGAGCTGACCCTCGTCGGGCCGTACGTCGACTTCGTCTGCACCGACGAGTACGTCATGACCACGACGATGCCGGTCTACGTCGGGGGCCGCATGGTCGGCGTCGCCGGGGCCGACACCCTGGTCGAGACGCTGGAGACGATGCTGCTGCCGGGGCTGCGCGAGGCCGGCGCGACGCTGGTCAACGGTCACGGCAAGGCGATCGTCTCGGCCGACCCGCAGCTGGCCACCGGTGCCCCGCTCACCACCGCCCGGGACATGATCCCGTGCCGCGGGCTGCCGCTCTCCGTCGCTCTCTCCTAGGCCGGCGGCTTCATCATGTGGCGCGGGGTGGTGAAGAAGAGCACCGCCACGAAGCCGACCGTCAGCGCGATCGCCGGCAGCAACATCGCCTCGGCCATCGCCTGGGAGAATCGCTCGGCGATCTCGATCGGCATCTGGGCACCGGCGCCGCCGGCGCTCTCCGCGCTGGCGTCCAGCCCGTTTGCGGAGATGCGCGCGTCCAGGAGTACGGCGATGGCCGCGGACCCGACCACCGAGCCGACCGTCCGGGTCGTGTTGTAGACGCCCGATCCGGCTCCGGCCTGGTGGGGAGGCAGGTTGCGGGTGGCGGCCGCCGCCAACGGCGCCCACACGAACGCCATCCCGAGGCCCAGCACCCCCATCGGAACGAGGATCTCCCAGACCGCCGAGGTCGGCGTCATCGGCCGGGTGACCCAGAAGACCGCCACGGCGCAGCAGAAGAAGCCGAAGCTGGTGAGCCAGCGGGGGTGAACCCGGTCGTTGAGCCGTCCCACGACCGGGGCGAGTACCAACGAGACCACGGCCATCGGCACCATCAGCAGCGAGGCGTCCAAGGCGTCGTAGCCACGGACGATCTGGGCGTACAGCATCAGCGGGAAGCCCATCGTCGTCGCGGCCATCCCCATGCAGGTGATCCCGATGTTGGCGACCGAGAAGTTGCGGTCGCCGAAGAGCCCGAGCGGCAGCAACGGCTCCTGCTTGTTGTAGGCCTCCCACAGCACGAACAGGCCGAGCACGAAGACGCCGCCGATGACGAGTGTCCAGATGAGGGCGTCCCAGCCCCGCTGCTCGCCGTCCTGCAGGCCGAAGACGAGGCAGAACATGCCGATCCCGCTCAGCACGACGCCCAGCCAGTCGAACACGTGCGAGTGCGTCGGCAGCAGCGGCACCAGCCGCCAGTTGAGGACGAATGCCACCACGCCGACCGGGACGTTGACGAAGAAGATCCACTCCCAGCCGCCGAGATCGACGAGGATGCCGCCGAGGATCGGGCCGACGAGGGTCGCGACGCCGGCCGTGGCGCCCCACAGCGCCATCGCCGCGCCACGGCGGTCCGCCGGGAAGATCCGGGTGATCACCGCCATCGTCTGCGGCGTCATCATGGCCGCGCCGACGCCCTGCACCGCGCGGGCGGCGATCAGCATCGTGATGCTGTCCGAGAGGCCGCACCACAACGAGGCGAGCGTGAAGATCGCCAGGCCGCCGAGGTAGAGCCACTTCGGCCCGAACCGGTCACCGAGACGTCCCATGATCAGCACCGGGACCGCATAGGTCAGCAGGTAGGCGCTGGTCACCCACAGCACCTCGTTGGTGCTCGCGTCCAGCTCCCGCATGATGTCCGGCGTCGCGACGGTCACGATCGTCATGTCGACGAGGATCATGAAGAAGCCGATGCACAGCGCGGCCAGGCTGCGCCACGGGTGTTCCACGGTGCTGCTGGGAGTCTGCGACGCCGTCGTTTCGGTCATGAGCACAGTCAACACCCGACCACCGACTTTTGGTGTCGGTGGTCGCGGGCACAATGGTCGGCATGACCCACCAGGACCTGATGGCCGGACCGCCGCCGACCCACCTTCCCGCCGACCCCGCGACCGACGAGCTGGTCGCCGGCACCGAGCCCGCCGAGGTCGTACGCCGCCACCCGGCCTCGCCCGCCGCCTGGGCCGCGCTCGCCCTGGCCGCCAAGGAGGCCGGAGCCGAGGACGTGACCATCTACGCCTACGCCCGCGTCGGCTACCACCGCTCGCTCGACATGCTGCGCCGCAACGGCTGGAAGGGCCACGGCCCGGTGCCGTGGGAGCACGAGCCCAACCGCGGCTTCCTGACCAGCCTCGCCCTCCTCGCCGAGCAGGCCAAGGCGATCGGCGAGACCGAGGAGTGGGAGCGCTGCAGCGGGTTCCTGCGCGACAGCAGCCCGACGGCATACGACACGCTTCTCGGCTGAACTACCGAATCGCGTCGGACCAGCGATCTCGCCTAGCCTTGACCCGTGACTGAGCAGACCACCAACGCGCCCGCTGAGCCCATTGATGGGCCAGACCTGAACGAGCAGATGATCGTTCGGCGCGAGAAGCGTGAGCGTCTGCTGGCCGAGGGCAAGAAGGCGTACGCCATCGGGGTCGGCCGCACCCACACGCTCGCCGAGGTGCGCGAGGCCTACGAGGACGAGCTCGAGGCCGGCGACGAGACCCAGGACGTGGTCACCGTCGCCGGTCGGGTGATGTTCGTCCGCAACACCGGAAAGCTCGCCTTCGCGACGCTGCAGGAGGGCATCGGCACCCGGCTCCAGGTGATGCTCTCGCTCGCCGAGGTGGGCGAGGAGTCGCTCGCCGAGTGGAAGAGCCTGGTCGACCTCGGTGACCACGTCGCCGTCACCGGCCGGGTGATCTCCTCGCGGCGCGGTGAGCTCTCCATCATGGCCTCGAGCTGGGAGATGGCGTCCAAGGCGCTGCGGCCGCTGCCGGTGCTCCACAAGGACCTCTCCGAGGAGGCCCGGGTCCGGCAGCGCTACGCCGACCTGATCGTGCGCCAGGAGGCGCGCGACATGGTGCGTACGCGCGCGAAGATCACCCAGGCGATCCGCCGCCGCCTGGAGGACGACGGCTACCTCGAGGTCGAGACGCCAGTCCTGCAGCTCATCCACGGTGGCGCGCACGCGCGGCCGTTCAACACCCACATGAACGCGTTCGACCAGCCGATGACGCTGCGCATCGCGCTCGAGCTCAACCTCAAGAAGGCGGTCGTCGGCGGCGTCGACAAGGTCTACGAGATCGGCCGGATCTTCCGCAACGAGGGCGTCGACTCCACCCACAGCCCCGAGTTCACGATGATCGAGGCCTACCAGGCCTACGGCGACCAGTTCACCATCGCCGAGCAGATGCGGCAGATGTACCTCGCCGCTGCCGACGCGGTCGGCTCGCGCCAGGTCGCTGTGCCCAACTCCGAGGGCGAGGCCAGCGTCATCGACCTCGACGGCGAGTGGAAGTGGCTGCCGGTCTACGAGGGTGTCTCCGAGGTCGTGGGCGTCGAGGTCACGCCCGACACCGACGTCGACACGCTCAAGGCGCTGGCCGACAAGCACGACGTCGAGCTCGACCCGGCCTGGGACGCGGCCAAGATCGTCATGGAGCTGTGCGGCGAGCTCGTGGAGCCCAACCTGATCCAGCCGACCTTCCTCTGCGACTTCCCGGCGATCGCCCAGCCGCTGGCGCGGATCAACGACGAGGAGCCGGGCAAGGTGCTCGCCTGGGACCTGATCATCGGCGGCGTCGAGCGTGGCACCGGCTTCACCGAGCTGATCGACCCGGTCGTCCAGCGCGAGGTGCTCACGCAGCAGTCGCTCCTCGCCGCCGGCGGCGACCCCGAGGCGATGCAGCTCGACGAGGACTTCCTGCGGGCGCTGGAGTACGGCGCCCCGCCGATGGGTGGTCTCGGCCTCGGCCTGGACCGGGCGATCATGCTCTTCACCGGTGCCGGGATCCGCGAAACGATCCTTTTCCCGCTGCTCAAGCCGGAAGCGTAGCTCTCCGCTGGTCGAGCCGCCGGAGCCGCTAGGCGGAGGCGTGTCGAGGCCAACACGGCCACCGTCCGCGCTCGAAGGCACCGTGTTGGTCTCGACACCGCTCGCTAGCGCTCGCGGGCTCGACCAGCGGAGCCTAAAGTGCCAGGTATGGAGAACGGCCGGTCGCAGACGCTGATGACCGCGCTCGGGTTCGACCCGGACGCCGCGCAGCTCTACAGCCGTCTCCTCCCGCTCAACGGGTGGCCGTTCGTGGTCGTCGCGGCGACGCTGTCGACCTCCGAGGAGGAGCTGCTGGAGGAGGCCGCGCCGCTGGTCGAGAGCGGTGTCGTCTCCATCGGTGAGACCTTGACCGTGCTCAGCCCGACGGCAGTGGTCGCCCACATGCTGGAGCGGGCCGCGACCAGGGCGCAGGACGCCCACGACCACCTGCTCAAGATCTCCCAGTCGGTCCCGTACGTCGCAGGCACCGCCGCACGGCTCCCGGCCCAGATCGGCGAGGAGCACCCGATCGAGGGTGAGGTGATCGCGACAGAGTTCACGCCGGAGACCTTCGAACGGCTGGTCTCGGCAACGTCGGGCGACATGATGTGGCTGCGTCCGGCGGTGACCGTGCATCCCTCGGAGATGCGGTTCATCTCGGTCATCGAGTCGACGATCAAGTCGGGTCGCCGGTGCCGTGGCATCTACCCGGTGGCGGCTCTGAAGCACTCACCCGAGGTGCTGCGGATGCGGGTGGAGATCGGTGAGGAGATCCGGATCCTGCCGCGCGTCGGCACCCACCTGATGGTGGTCGGCAGCACCCACGCGATGTTCCCGGACCCGCTCGGCCCGGTGGAGCAGCCGATCATCAACGTACGCCAGCGAGGCATCGTCGAGGTGGTGACCAGCTACTTCGAAGAGCTGTGGCGCCGTGCGCTTCCGGCGGCCGAGCTGGAGGACCTGCCGAACGCCGAGCGCCGCCTGTTGCTCGCCGAGCTGGCCAGCGGAGCCCAGGACGAGCAGATCGCCCGAAGGCTGGGGGTCTCGCTGCGTACGGTCCGGCGACGGGTCGCCGAACTGCTCGAGGAGCTCGGTGCGACCTCGCGGTTCGAGGCGGGCGTGGAGGCCGCACGGCGAGCCTGGCTGTGACGTACGGGCCCGAATTTGCTAGCGTGTGGTCGCAAGAGCCCTGGTCTTGCCAGGGCTTTTCGCATTGCAGAGCATCCAGCACACACACTAGGTAATGGTGCGTTGAGCAGCCGCCGCACGGCGGAGGGACTCCGTCCGGAGCGAAGGAGCAACACATGCCCGCGATCACGATCATCGGCGCCCAATGGGGCGACGAAGGCAAGGGCAAGGCGACCGATCTGCTCGGTGAGCACGTCGACTACGTCGTGAAGTTCAACGGCGGCAACAACGCCGGCCACACCGTCGTCATTCGCCAAGAGGACGGCCGGAGCGAGAAGTACGCCCTCCACCTGCTGCCCAGCGGCATCCTGACCGCCGGTGTGACGCCGGTGATCGGCAACGGCGTCGTCGTCGACCTCGCGGTCCTCTTCGAGGAGCTGACCGGTCTGGAGCAGCGCGGCGTCGACATCTCCAAGCTGAAGCTGTCGGCCAGCGCCCACGTCATCGCCGACTACAACCGCCAGCTCGACAAGGTCACCGAGCGCTTCCTCGGCTCGCGCAAGATCGGCACCACCGGCCGCGGCATCGGACCGACCTACGCCGACAAGGTCAACCGCATCGGCATCCGCGTCCAGGACCTCTTCGACGAGTCGATCCTGCGCGGCAAGGTCGAGGGCGCGCTCGAGCTGAAGAACCAGCTCCTCGGGAAGGTCTACAACCGGCGCGGCTTCACCGTCGAGGCGATCGTCGACGACCTGCTGTCCTACGCGGACCGGATCGCCCCGATGGTCTGCGACACCGGCCTGCTGCTCAACCAGGCGCTCGACCGGGGCGAGACCGTGCTGCTCGAGGGCGGCCAGGCGACCCTGCTCGACGTCGACCACGGCACCTACCCCTTCGTGACCTCCTCCAACGCCACCTCGGGTGGCGCCTGCACCGGCTCCGGGATCCCGCCGACGCGGATCGACCGCGTGATCGGGATCGTGAAGGCCTACACCACGCGTGTGGGCGAGGGGCCGTTCCCGACCGAGCTCTTCGACGAGTCCGGCGCCTACCTGGCCGAGAACGGCCACGAGTTCGGCACGACCACCGGGCGTCCGCGTCGCTGTGGCTGGTACGACGCGGTCATCGCCCGCTACGCCGCCCGCGTCAACGGCGTCACCGACTTCGTCCTCACCAAGCTGGACGTGCTCGGCGGCCTCGACGAGATCCCGGTGTGCGTCGCGTACGACGTCGACGGTGTCCGCCACGACGAGATGCCCGTCAACCAGTCCGACTTCCACCACGCCAAGCCGATCTTCGAGACGCTGCCGGGCTGGAAGGAAGACATCTCGGGGGCGCGGTCGTTCGCCGACCTCCCGGCCAACGCGCAGGCGTACGTGAAGTTCGTCGAGGAGATCTCCGGCGCCCCGATGTCCGTCATCGGTGTCGGCCCGGCCCGCGACGAGACGGTCATCATCAACTCGCTGACGTGAGGTTGTGAAGCTGAGAGTGGCCTATAGGTCACTCTCAGCTTCACAACTCCTGGTTATCCACAACCCATCGCCTTTGTCGTTGCTGCATCTCTCCGAGTGGGGTCCTATGGGGGCATGGGGGATCGGGGATGGCGAGCGGTCGCTGAGGCGCAGGGTGGGCTGATCACTCGGGCGCAGCTGGCCGAGGCGGGGATGACGCGGTGGAGCGTTGCGCATCGGATCGAGTCGGATCGGTGGCAGCTGTTGTCGCCGACCGTGATCGGGACGACCACCGGTGAGCTCGGAGACGAGCAGAGGATCTGGCATGCGGTTCTCCACGCCGGCGACGGCGCGATGGCCGGAGGCATCACCGCGGCGTCGCTCGCGGGACTGGAGAACTGGCACAGGGACGAGATCACTGTCTTGGTGCCCTACGCACGTGGGCGGCCCGGCGCGCTCGCGAATGTTCGTTTCGTGAGGATCCGGCGATCGTTGCGTCCGGTGGGTTCACCGCCGCGGGTTCGCATCGAGCCGGCGGTGCTGCTGTTTGCCGCCGCAGATCGGTCTGAGCGGACTGCCCAGGGCGTGATCGCGGCCGTGGTCCAGCAGCAGCTGACCAGTCCGGAGAGTCTGCTCGAGTGGCTCGACCGCCTGGCGCCGCTACGACGCGCGTCGACGTTGCGTCGGGCGATCGAGGACGTCGAGGGAGGTGCTCAGTCGCTCGCCGAGATGGACGTCAGGCGCATGTGTCGCAGCTTCGGGTTGGCGAAACCCACCCGCCAGGTGAAGCGCCGGGATGCGGATGGGCGGGTTCGCTACACCGACTGCGAGTGGCAGCTGCCGGACGGGCGCACTCTCGTGCTCGAGGTCGACGGGGGCTTCCACATGGAGGCCGAGCACTGGGAGGACGACCTGGCCCGACAGCGTGCCCTGGCGTCGACGAACCGCATCATCGTCCGATGCACGGCTCGCGAGCTTCGTGACGAGCCGGAACGGGTGGCGCGGGATCTGCTGGCGCTGGGGGTTCCGGTCGCAGCGTGAGGGTCAGGTCGCCGGGCGGCGGATGGTGACCCGCCCGGCCTTCAGGTCCACCCCGTGGGCGGGGTCGTCGCCGTCGGGCGACGGAATGACGTGCCCGATGTTGTCCTGGTCCTTGAGGTCGCGCGCGGCGCGGGCGTTGCCGGGGTCGAAGACGTCGATGAAGTTGCCGAGACCGTCGCCGATCCCGGCGGAGACGCCGCGCCGCGAGGAGCGTAGGGCCCTGTTGCAGGCCGCGATGATCAGGCCGAGCACGAGAACAACGGCGACGCCGAACACGACCCAGGTCATGTCCGGCAGGCTACGCCGATGCTCAAAGCAGCGACGCGCCCTCGACGACCCCGAGCGGCTCGGCCGCGATGTCGGAGCGCCGCTGGAGCCCGTCGAAGGTGATCAGGTCGGCGGCTGCGTACGCCCGCGAGCGCGCGTCGTCGATGTCGTAGCCCTTCGCGCGGACCGCCAGCACCCGACCTCCCGCGGTGACCAGGTGGCGGTGATCGGGCTCCTCGGGGGTGGAGGCGTCGACGATCGCGGTGCCGGCGTGGATCACGTCGACGTCGTTGATCGAGTTGGCGTTGCCCGCGCCGGTGATGACGTCGCCCTTCGAGGAGGACTCCGGGTAACCCGCCGAGGCCAGCACGACGGTCACCGAGGCACCGTCGGAGAAGGTCGGCGCCGCGACGGTCTCCAGCGCGCCCGTGGCGGCCGCGAGGAGCAGGTCGGCGAGGGAGGACTCCAGAAGAGCGAGGACGGGCTGGATGTCGGGATCGCCGAACCGGCAGTTGAACTCGATCACCTTCGGACCCTTGGCGGTCAGCGAGAGCCCGACGTAGAGGCACCCGACGAACGGGGCGCCGCGCTTCTCCATCTCGGCGAGCGTCGGCCCGACCACGGAGGCCAGCACCACCTCGGCCAGGTCGGGCTGGGCCCACGGCAGCGGTGAGTAGGAACCCATCCCGCCGGTGTTGCCGCCCTTGCCGCCGTCGAAGATCCGCTTGAAGTCCTGCGCCGGCTGCAGCGCGTAGGCCCGGGTGCCGTCGCAGATCGCGAACACCGAGACCTCCGGGCCGTCGAGGAACTCCTCGATGACGACCCGCTCGCAGGCGGCCGCGTGGGCCAGCGCCTCGTCGCGGTCCTTCGTCACGACGACGCCCTTGCCCGCGGCCAGAGCGTCGTCCTTGACGACGTAGGGAGCGCCGAACTCGTCCAGGGCGGCGGCCGCCTCCTGGGGCGTGGTCGCCACCCGCGAGCCAGCGGTCGGTACGCCGGCCGCGGACATCACGTCCTTCGAGAACGCCTTCGACCCCTCGAGCTGCGCGCCGGCCCGCGACGGCCCGAAGACCGCGATCCCCGCTTCGCGAACCGCGTCGGCGACCCCGGCCACCAGCGGTGCCTCGGGACCGACGACGACCAGGTCGACGCCGAGCTCGCCCGCCAGGGCGGCGATCGCCGGACCGGACATGATGTCCACGTCCCGAAGCGTCGCGAAGGCGGCGATCCCGGGATTCCCGGGTGCGGCGTACACCTCGTTCCCCTCCTGGGAGAGCTTCAGAGCGAGCGCGTGCTCACGACCACCGGTGCCGACGACGAGGATCTTCACGAGGCCACCTTAAGCGCCTCGGGGTTGTGAAGCTGAGAGTGGTCTATAGGTCACTCTCAGCTTCACAACTCCGAGCTCGGTGGGGTGACGGCCTCGTCGGGGCGGTGCTGGATGACGTCCTCGTAGTAGGACTCGGCGGCGTTGATGAGCTTGACCCACTCGCCGGCGAACTGGGAGAGCACCCAGCGGTGCTCGAGGATCTCGTGGAACGTCTGCGCCGCGGTGAGCTTGGCGGCGGCGCCGGGCGGCCGCATCGAGACGATGGGCTCGTAGACCTCGCGCAGCCAGCGGCTCGCGGCGACCTCGATCGGCCGGTCGCCGAGCTCGCGGGTGGCGCGGAAGGCGGAGATGTCGTTGAGGATCCGCCGTGCCTGAGCGTCCTGGACGTCGAGCCCGGTCAGCGTACGCAGCTCGCGGCGGTGGTGGCCGAGCTCGACCACCCGCGGGCGGAGGGCCACGGTGTCGCCGTCCTCGCTGGTGGTGATGTCGAGCTCCTCGACGTCGAAGCCGAGGTCGTGGAGGCGCTCGATGCGCTGCTCGATGTGCCACATCTCCTCCGCGGAGAAGACCTGCTCCTCGGTGAGCTCGCGCCACAGCGCGTCATAGCGGCTCTGCAGCCGCTCGACGATCGCGTCGATCGGGAAGGCCTCCGGCAGCGACTCGCTCGCCTGCAGGTCGAGCAGCTCGCCGTAGATGTTCTGGTAGGCGACGTCGAGGTCGTACTCCCGCAGCCGGTCGGAGAGCTCGGGCTTCAGCTCACCGGTCTCGGCATCGACCAGGTAGGCGGCGAAGCCGGCCGCGTCGCGCACGAACAGGACGTTCGACAAGGACACGTCGCCCCAGTAGAAGCCGGCCAGGTGGAGGCGTACGAGCAGGACGACGAGGGCGTCGATCAGGCTCGGCAGCCGGTCGGCGGCCAGGCCCCGCTCGAACAGGGCGCGGTAGGGGAGCGAGTAGGTGAGGTGCTCGGTCATCAGCGCGGCGTTGAGGTCGTTGCCGTCGCGGTCCTTGCGCCCGGTGACGACGCTCTTGGCGACCACGGTCGGCAGGCCGAGGCGCTGGAGCTCGCGCAGCATGTCGTACTCGCGGCGGGCGATGTCGGCCTGGGTCTCCTTGACCGCGTAGATGTTGTTGCGCACCCGCACGATGCGTACGACATGGCGACTCAGCCCGCGGGTCAGGGGCACCACGACGTCGTCCGGCCAGTCCTCCAGGGGGAGTGACCAGGGCAGGGTGTAGATCGCCGGATCGGGCCGGCTGGCGAGGATCCGCAGGGCCATACCGCCACGTTAGTGGGGGTGGGCATGGAGCATGGGAGAATATCCGCCGTGACTGTGGTGCCCAACGTTCTCGCCAACCGCTATGCCGCGGCCGACCTCGCCGGGATCTGGAGTCCCGAGCACAAGATCGTCCTGGAGCGTCAGCTCTGGGTCGCGGTGCTCAAGGCCCAAAGGGATCTCGGCATCGACGTCCCCGACGGGGTGGTGGAGGCGTACGAGAAGGTCGTCGCCCAGGGTGAGTCCGGTGTCGACCTCGACTCGATCGCGGCCCGTGAGCGGATCACCCGCCACGACGTGAAGGCGCGGATCGAGGAGTTCGCCGCGCTGGCCGGCCACGAGCACATTCACAAGGGCATGACCAGCCGCGACCTGACCGAGAACGTCGAGCAGCTCCAGGTCCTCTCCAGCCTGAAGCTGATCCGCGACCGTGCCGTCGCGACGCTGGCCCGCCTGGCGCGGCTCGCGACCGAGCACGAGACCACCGTGATGGCCGGCCGCAGCCACAACGTCGCGGCCCAGGCGACGACGCTCGGCAAGCGGTTCGCGACCGTCGCCGACGAGATGCTGGTCGGGCTCCAGCGGCTCGAGGAGCTCATCGCCCGCTACCCGCTGCGCGGGATCAAGGGCCCGATGGGCACCGCCCAGGACATGCTCGACCTGCTCGACGGTGACGCGGACAAGCTCGCGGTGCTCGAGGAGCGGGTCGCGGCCCACCTCGGCTTCGAGAACGTCTTCACCAGCGTCGGCCAGGTCTACCCGCGCTCCCTCGACTTCGACGCGGTCTCGGCGCTGGTCCAGCTGATCTCCGGTCCGTCCAACCTGTCGACCACTATCCGGCTGATGGCCGGCAACGAGCTGGTCACCGAGGGCTTCAAGGAGGGCCAGGTCGGCTCGAGCGCGATGCCGCACAAGATGAACTCGCGCTCCACCGAGCGGGTCAACGGCCTCTCGGTCGTGCTCCGCGGCTACCTCTCGATGATCTCCGAGCTGGCCGGCGACCAGTGGAACGAGGGCGACGTCTCCGACTCGGTCGTGCGCCGGGTCGCGCTCCCGGACGCCTTCTTCGCCGCCGACGGCCTCTTCCAGACCTTCCTGACGGTCTTGGACGAGTTCGGGGCGTTCCCCGCGGTCATCCAGCGCGAGCTCGACCGTTACCTGCCGTTCCTGGCGACCACCAAGGTCCTGATGGCCGCCGTCCGCAACGGCGTCGGTCGCGAGGAGGCGCACGAGGCGATCAAGGAGGCCGCCGTCGGCACCGCGCTGTCGATGCGCAAGGGCCAGGTGGAGAACGACGTCTTCGCCAAGCTCGGCGCCGACCCGCGCTTGGGCCTGACCGAGGACCAGATCCAGTCGCTCGTCGCGGCGCCGATCGAGTTCACCGGTGCCGCCGTCGCGCAGGTCCAGGAGGTCGTACGCCGCGTGGAAGCCGTCACCGCCCGCCACCCCGAGGCAGCCGCCTACGTGCCCGGCGGGATCCTCTGAGCCCGGTGATGGGTCCCGTGATCACCGTCGCGGCGGTCGTCTTCCGCGATGGCGAGGGCCGGATGCTGACCGTCCGCAAGAACGGCACCGCGAGCTTCATGCTCCCCGGCGGAAAGCTGGAGCCGGGGGAGTCGGCCGCGCAGGCGGCCGTCCGCGAGGTGGCGGAGGAGCTCGGCGTACGGCTCCGGGTCGAGGACCTCACCCTGCTCGGTGAGTTCGAGGCGGCCGCCGCCAACGAGCCCGGTCATCTGGTGCGCTCGACGGTCTTCACCTGGACCGGCGAGGTGACGCCGGACGCCGCTGCCGAGATCGCGGAGCTGCGCTGGGCGACGCTCGCCGAGATCACCGAGGGCGCCGACTTCGCCCCGCTGACCAGGGAGTACGTCGTCCCCGCCCTCCAGCCGGCCTGAGCAGGTCCTGGAGCGCCGAGGAGGCTTCAGCATCACCGGCGCCTCCGACGTCAGGCCGGCTTGACGTCCAGCACGACCTCGAACTCCAGCAGGTCGGCGCCGGTGGAGACCGGCTTGCGCGGTGCCTCGCCCGGTGGGGTCGCGTGGGCGGCCCGGGCGTCCCCGTCGCGCCAGGCAGCGAAGGACTCCTCGGAGTCCCACTGGGTGACGACGAAGTAGCGGTCGTCGCCGGCGACCGGGCGCAGCAGCTGGAAGCCGAGGAAGCCGGGCGACTTGTCGACCGTCCCCGCCCGGGCCGCGAACCGCTTCTCGAGCTCGGCGCCCGCACCCTCCGGAACCTGGATTGCATTGATCTTCACCACAGACATGCCGCAAACCTATGCGAGGGCTGGGGACGTGGCGTACCTGCCTGCGACGATGGACGGCATGTCCGACCCGGTAACCGTGACCATCGCCCGTCGAGTCTCCGTGGAGCGCCGCGACGAGATGGTCGCCTGGATGCAGGCGGGGATCCGGCTGGCCAGCGAGTTCCCCGGGTTCCTCGGAGCGGGCTGGGTGCGGCCGGCGCCGGACTCCGACCAGTGGCACCTGCTCTACCGCTTCGACTCCCACGAGACCCTGGGGAGCTGGGACACCAGCCGCCAGCGCGGCTGGTGGCTGGGCGCGGGGGAGCCGTTCGTGGAGGAGACCCGGATCGAGCGGCGTACCGGTATCGAGGGCTGGTTCGACCCGCCGAGCACCTACGACGTCGAGCAGGTCTCCGGGATCGCGACGCCGCCGCCGAGGTGGAAGCAGACGATCACGATCTTCCTGATGTTCTTCCCGGTCAGCCTGCTCGCCAACTGGGTGCTCGGGCCGGTCGTCGGCGGGTGGGCGTTGCCGCTGAAGGTGCTCGGGGTGATGGTCGTGACGCTGCCGTTCATGACGTACTTCGGGCTGCCGTGGATCACTCGCAACATGGAGTGGTTCCTGCACGGCCGCCCGGCGCCCTGGCGCCGCGGCTAGGGGTTCGGGCCGCTCTTCTCGGCCGAGAGCACGGCATCGAGAAGCCCCGGGAACCGGGCGTCGAGGTCCTCGCGCCGCAGCGAGAGACGCCTGGCGCGGCCGTTGGCCTCGTTGCGGACCACGCCCGCCGTACGCAGCACCTTCATCAGGTGCGACTTGGTCGACTTCGGCACGTCCGGGTTGCTCAGGTGGCACTCCGCCATGTCGAGAGGTCCGTCGACCAGCTGGCGGGCGATCGCCAGGCGCTCGGGGTCGCTGAGCGCGAAGAGCACGGTCGTCAGTGAGATCTCCGACCGCTCGGGATGCGGAAGGTCCGGGGAAGAACTCATGGTTCGATAATAGTTGCACAGTCAGTGGAAGGCACGTACTCTCCTAAAAGGTTCGAAATAATTCGAACGATGGATGGAGTGGTGATGTCGGCAGAGGTAGTGAGCGGTACGACGACGGGCGCCGTCGTCGGCCGGCGACTCGGCGCGGGAGTGGCCCTCGGGGCGGTCGTGCTGATGATGGCTGGGGCCAGCGCTCCCTCGCCCTTCTATCCCGATCTCCAGGTGGACCTCGGGCTGCAGCCGTGGGTGATGACGGCGGTCTTCGCCGTCTACGCCGTGGCCCTGCTGGCCACCCTGCTCGTGTTCGGCTCGGTCTCCGACCACGTCGGCCGGCGTCCGGTGGTGACCGTCGGGTTCCTCCTGCTGGCGGCCAGCTTCGCGCTGTTCCAGGGTGCCGACACCGCCGCCGTCCTGTTCGAGGCGCGGATCCTGCAGGGGGTCGCGAGCGGCCTGCTGCTCTCGACCCTCTCGGCCGCGGTGGCCGACTTCGAGCGACCCTCGCGGCCCGGCTCGGCGGCGGTGGTCAACGCCGTCGCGCCGATGGCCGGCCTGGCGGTCGGTGCCGTCGTGGCCGGTGTGGCCCTCCAGGCGAGCGGCGACGCGCGGCTCATCGTGTTCGACGCCCTCGTCGTGCTCTCCCTCCTGCTCGCGGCGGGTGTGTGGCTCGCCCCGGAGACCGCGCCACGTCACGAGGGACTGGTCGCCTCGCTACGTCCGCGGATCGCGGTGCCGCCGGCGATCCGGGGCCTGCTCGCCCGCAGCGCCCCGGCGATCTTCGCCGGCTGGGCCACCGGTGGGCTGTTCCTCTCGCTCGGCGCGGCGATCGTACGCACCGAGCTGGGCGCCTCCAGCCACATCCTCCAGGGGCTGGCGATCGGGGCCCTGGCCGGTGCGGGAGCGGTGGCTGCGTACGCCTTCCGGAATCGCACGGCGCGAGCGACGACGCTCTACGGCACGGCCGCTCTGGCCGTCGGCACGGTGCTCAGCCTGCTCGCTCTCGCGACCGGTTCGGCGACGGCCTACCTCGTCGCCGTGGTCGTCGCGGGCACGGGCTTCGGCACGGCCTTCTTCGGCATCCTGCGCACGATCATGCCGCTCCTCCCCGCCCACGAGCGGGCCGAGGTCTTCGCGGTGATCTTCATCGTGTCCTACCTGGCCTTCGGTGTCCCCGCCGTCATCGCCGGGGTGCTGACGCCCCAGATCGGCCTCGCGACCACGACCTACGTCTACGGCGCCGTGGTCGTGGTGCTCTCCGCAGCGGCGGGGCTGCTCCGCTGGCGCAGCGGCGACTGAGTCGTACGTCAGGGGTGCGCGATCGCGCCGCCGCCCTTCCTCTCCTGGTACGCCGCGGAGAGCTCGTCGTAGATCCCGGCGATCCGGACGAGCTGGTTGGGGTCGGCGAGCGGGGCGAGCCCAGTGCTGACGAAGTAGGCGTTGGTGCGGTTGTAGAGGTCGCGTCCCGGGGCCACCTCGTCGCGATCGGGGTCCGGGACGGCGTAGACGCCCTTGAGGATCGCCAGGTCGTAGGGGATCGCGAAGGAATCGGCCGAGTCCTGGTGGCTGAAGAGGTAGGCGAACTCGGGGAACCCTGACCAGGCGATCCCCGACAGGCACAGCGAGCACGGCTCGTGGGTCGCCAGCAGCAGGCAGTCGGCGGGCGCCGGCCGGTCCTCGGCCGGCAACTCGAAGAAGCGCTTGATGGCATGGATCTCCCCGTGCCACAGCGGGTTCTCGGTCTCGTTGTTGGTCTCGGCGACCACCGTCGAGAGGTCCGCGCGGCGCACGATCGCGGCGCCGAAGATCTTGTTGCCCGCGGCCACGCCGGCACGGGTCAGCGGGACGATCTCCTGCTCGATCACGTCCAGCAGGCGACGTACGTCCGCCTCGTCGGTCAGGTCCATCAGACCAGGGCCTCGCCGCCGTGCGTGGCGAGCTTGCGGGCGACCTCGGCGAGGTCGGCGCGCCAGATCTCCTCGGGGCCGGGCGGGAGGATGTCGTCCCAGTCGGGCGAGAAGCTGCCGCGTACGGAGAGCAGGTCCTTCGGGCGGGCCAGGAACCACATGTGCAGGTGCTCGGCGCCGTCGCCGATCCGCATCGCGTGGCAGCGGGCGATGTTGGGCAGGCTCTCCACGATCCGGGCGATCCGCACCGTGAGGACGCCGAACTCGGCCGCCTGGTGCTCGTCGAGATCGGGCAGGTCGTAGTGCTCGAGCGGCTCGAGGATCAGCACCAGCGGCAGACCGGACTGCTTCAGGTGCTTCACCCGCCAGCTCTCGTCCTGCCAGATCACGCCGGGCAGATCGGTGCCGCACAGGTTGCAGTCCACCCCGTCCTCGCCGCCGCGCGGCTCCTCGGGAGCCGGGGGAGCGAGCGGCTTGGGGGCGATCTCGCCGTCGCGTACGACCCACGGGAAGACGTCCCACTCAGTCACGCCGGGGGCGGGCAGGTCACCGCCGGCCTGGACGCGGGCGTAGATCTGATCAGCTGTCTCGGCCATGGCTCGAACGATGCCACAGCGGGCGGAGATGTAACACGCTGTTTGTCGGACTATCCGGTCGTTCCGATCGGGCGAGTAGTTCTACGAACGACGTGTTACAGCTCTGCCCCACCCCGGCGTGGATCCTTAGCCGAGTGAGTGGCTCGACTAAGGTGACTCCATGACCACCGGTGTGCTGCCGTCCCTGCCGTCCTACGACGGTGCTGAGCTCGTCATCCCGGCACCCGGCGAAGGCCCGGGCAACTGGGCCGGCGCCGCGAGTGCGGTCCTCGTCAACGGGGTCTTCTGGCTGACCTGGCGCAACCGGCGGCCGCTCTCGGACGGGCGCGGGGTGACGGTGAGCGTCGCCCGGTCGACCGACGGGGTGCGGTTCGAGACCGTGACCGAGGTCCACCGCGACCAGTTCGGCTGCGAGTCGCTGGAGCGACCCGTGCTGGTGCCGCTTCCCGACGGCGGAGGCTGGCGGCTCTACCTCTCCTGCGCCACCTGGGACTCCAAGCACTGGTGGGTCGACAGCCTCACCGCCGACACCGTCGAGGGGCTCCCCGAGGGCCGCCGCCAGGTCGTCCATCCCGGCAGCGACACCGTCGCGGTCAAGGACCCGGTGATCGCGATCGACCCGGTGACCCAGACCTGGCAGATGTGGCTCTGCTGCCACCCGCTCACCGAGCCCGGCCACGAGGACCGGATGACGACCCGCTACCTGACCAGCACCGACGGCCTGGAGTGGCACGACGACGGGGAGGTCCTCGCCGGACGTCCCGGTCGCTGGGACGCCCGCGGGGCCCGGGTCGCCACGGTCGTCTCCCATGACCCGCTCGTCGTCCTCTACGACGGCCGCGCTGACGCCGAGTCCAACTGGTACGAGACCACCGGCATCGCCCGCTGGGACGGCACCCAGCTCGTCGCCGACGCCGAGGCGGCCCCGATCGCGAGCCCGCACTCCGACGGCGCCTTCCGCTACGCCAGCGCCGTTCCGCTGCCCGACGGAAGAATTCGCTACTACGTGGAGGCCGCCCGTGAGGACGGCGCCCACGACCTGATCACGCTGGTTCGCTGAGGTTCTCCGCGAGCCTCGCGCGCTCCTGGAACGATCCCCGGCTCGCGGTGGAGAGCCAGTCGGAGAAGTCCTGACCGCTCACCTTGGTGAGCAGCTCGATGTCCTCGGCGAAGGCGGGCAGGAGCTGCTCGCGCTGCTCCGGCGTCAGCCGGGGCCGGTGGTGGTCTCCCGGCCCGGAGAGCTGCCGCAGCAGCGGCGGGTAGCTCCGACGCCACACCTCCGGCGGAGCGAACTGACCGAGCCAGGCGCCGCCCCTGATCACCGGACCGAGCGCCTTCGGGCGCCAGCCGGGTTCGACGTACATCCTGTGGTTGTCCTTCGGGATGTGGTCGACGTGGCCCTGCTCGATGCCGAGGAATCGGCAGGCGCGGTCGACGGTCGCGGCGGGCTCGTCGACGATGTCGCGGTAGCGCACCACCAGCACCCGGTCCTCGCCGACCAGCCCGTAGAGGTGGTCGAGCTGCCGGCCGTAGAGCCCGAGCTCGCGGTAGCGCCAGAACGGCGCCCAGCCGTGGTGGGCGCGCTCGTCCTGGAGCCGGAACGCCGTGGGGAAGTCGGCGACGGGCTCCAGCCCGTCGCACCACAGGTGCATCCAGTTGGAGTAGGCGCGGTCGATCGGGTCGCGCACGACGGCGATCAGCTGCACCTCCGGAAGCTCCCGCGCGATCCGCCGCTGGGCGCTGGTGGACCAGAGGTAGAACGGCGTGCTCTCGCCCCGGACCGCGTGCTCGGGGGCGGCGTCGAAGAGTCGGTCGTAGTCCGTGCGCCGCCAGACCCACTCCTGCTGGGAGTGCTTGTCGCCGGGGCCGCGCCAGTGCGGCGGCGGAGCGTCGTCGCAGAGCCAGTACTTCGGCTCCTTCGGTGTCGTGGCGAACACCTGTGGGTGCCTCGCCAGCGCCGAGTGCAGGGCTGTGGTCCCGGCTTTCGGTGCCCCGATGATCAAGAAATCTGGCTGTGGTCGTCGTCCCATGCGCGGCCCTCCCGCTTAAATCGCTCGAAACAGTCTACTTAAGCGAGAAACGGATTCGGAAGACCATCTCTTAGGCTGATCCCGTGGCTGAACTCAACATCCCCCCGGCGCCGGCGATCCCGGGCACGAAGCACCTCCACTCCGGCAAGGTGCGCGACCTCTACGAGCTGGAGGAAGGTCCGTACGCCGGCCAGCTCCTGATGGTCGCCAGCGACCGCATCTCGGCCTTCGACCACGTCTTCGACGCGGTCATCCCGGACAAGGGCGAGATCCTCACCCGGCTGTCGCTGTGGTGGTTCGAGCAGTTCGAGGACCTGGTGCCGACCCACGTCCTCTCGACCGACGTGCCGGAGTCGGTGGCCGGCCGTGCGGTGGTTGCCCAGAAGCTTCACATGCTGCCCGTCGAGTGCGTCGCGCGCGGCTACCTGACCGGCTCGGGCCTGCGTGAGTACGAGTCCACCGGCGAGGTCTGCGGCATCCGCCTCCCGGGAGGCCTGGTCGACGGCTCCCGGCTCACCCCGCCGATCTTCACCCCGGCCACCAAGGCCGAGCTCGGCGACCACGACGAGAACGTCACCTACGAATACATCTCCAAGCTGATCGGCGAGGACGACGCCTCCGCGGTGCGCCGGCTGACCCTGGCGGTCTACCAGCGCGCCGACGAGATCGCCCGCGGCTGCGGCCTCATCCTGGCCGACACGAAGTTCGAGTTCGGCGTACGCCAGGACGACCTGGGCATCCGCACGATCGTGCTCGCCGACGAGGTGCTCACGCCCGACTCCTCCCGCTACTGGGACGCGGCGCAGTGGCACCCGGGCAGCGCGATCCCCAGCTTCGACAAGGACGTCATCCGCCGCTGGCTGCTCTCGCCCGAGTCCGGCTGGGACCGGGCCGCCGGTGGTCCGCCGCCGGACCTTCCCGAGGAGATCGTCGCGCGCACGCGGGCGAAGTACGTCGAGGCGTACGAGAAGCTGACCGGGCACCGATTCTGAGACACGTGTCGCACTAAAAACCGCGGACCGTGTTTCTCGGGTGGCTACCTGCGGGTAAGTTGTGACGCGTAACACGCACACCACTGGAGGCCATGTGTCCACGTACAACCTCGCTTCGCTGCTCGAAGACTCCGCGGCGAGCTATCCCGAGCGCACCGCGATCGTCCTGGGCGACATCCGCCTGAACTACGCCCAGATCAACGGTGCCGCCAACCAGGTCGCGAACCTGCTGGCGAGCAAGGGCATCGGCGCGGGTGACCGGGTCGCCCTGATGAGCCCGAACCTGCCCTACTTCACGATGGTCTACTTCGGCATCCTCAAGGCCGGAGCCACCGTCGTCCCGCTCAATGTGCTGCTCAAGGGACGCGAGGTGGCCTACCACCTCAAGGACTCCGACGCGAAGGCCCTCTTCGCCTTCGAGGGCACCCCGGAGCTCGCCATCGGCGCCGAGGCGCACGCCGGTGCGCAGGAGGCCGGGGTCGAGAACCTCTTCCTGATCACCGCCGACCCGACCGCCGCGTCGCCGATCGAGGGTGTGACCACGCTCGGTCAGGGCATCGGGGCCCAGCCGCCGACGTTCGAGACCGTGGCCACCGACGAGGACGACACCGCGGTCATCCTCTACACCTCCGGCACCACCGGGCAGCCCAAGGGCGCCGAGCTGCGCCACCGCAACATGCGCGACAACGCGCTGGCCGGCGCCGAGCTCTTCGGTGCCTCGGCCGAGCGTCCCGACACCTATCTCGCCGTGCTGCCCCTCTTCCACGCCTTCGGTCAGACCGTGGTGCAGAACGGCGCGTTCGCCTTCGGCGGCACCGTCGTGCTCCTGCCCCGCTTCGACGCCGCGGCCGCGCTGGCGACGATGCTCAAGGAGAGCGTCACCTTCTTCGCCGGTGTGCCGACGATGTACTGGGGTCTGCTCGGTGCCCTCTCCGAGGACATCGACGTGGCCACGCTCGCCAAGAACCTGCGGGTCGCGGCCGCCGGTGGCTCGGCCCTCCCGGTCGAGATCCACAAAGAGTTCGAGAAGCGCTTCGGCGTGACCATCCTCGAGGGCTACGGCCTCTCCGAGACCTCGCCGGTGGCGTCGTTCTCGCTCTACGGCCAGCCGGTGCGTCCGGGCTCGATCGGTGTCCCGATCCCCGGCGTCGAGATGCGCCTGATCGACCCGGCGTCGTGGGACGACATCGAGTGGACCGCCGACGCGATCGGCGAGATCGCGATCAAGGGCCACAACATCTTCAAGGGCTACTACGACCGTCCTGAGGCCACCGCCGAAGTGCTCACCTCGGACGGCTGGTTCCGGTCGGGCGACCTCGCCAAGCGCGACGAGGACGGGTGGTACTACATCGTCGACCGCGCCAAGGAGCTCATCATCCGCGGCGGCTTCAACGTCTACCCGCGCGAGATCGAAGAGGTCCTGCTCACCCACCCGGCGGTCTCGCTGGCCGCCGTGATCGGGGTCCCGCACGACTCCCACGGCGAGGAGATCAAGGCTGTCCTCGTGCTCAAGCCCGGCGCCTCGGCGACCTCCGAGGAGATCGTCGCGTGGTCGAAGGAGCAGATGGCGGCCTACAAGTACCCGCGCATCGTCGAGATCGTCGACGCCCTGCCGATGACCGCCACCGGCAAGATCCTCAAGCGCGAGCTCAAGTAGGTCTTTCGTACGTCGGCAGCAGCCGTAGCTCGAAGATCGCAGTCACCCGGTGGCTGCGATCTTCGAGTTTGTGGCTCCTGTTCGGAAGGCGAGCATCGGCCGGGCGGTCGCGCCGACCGCGGCGAGGGCGAGGAGGCAGGTGATGCCCCCGCTGACCAGGGCGAACGAGCCGGAGGTCAGCTGGGCGACGGCACCGCCGCGGAGATTGCCGATCTCCGGCCCGCCGGCGCCGACGATTATCTCGATCGCGGCGGTCCGGCCGCGCAGGTCGTCGGGCACGGCGAGCTGGATGAGCGTGCCGCGGGTGACCACGCTGACCGAGTCGGCCGCCCCGGCGACGGCGAGCAGGCCGAGGCACAGCCACGGTGAGGTGACCAGCCCGACGGCGCCGAGGCTGGCACCCCACACGGCTGCGGCGCAGATCGTGATCAGGCCGGGGCGGCTGCGTCCGGTGAACGAACCGGAGACGAGAGAGGCCGCCACGCCGCCGACCGCGATCGCGGTCAGGAACAGCCCGAGCGTACGTGGGTCGCCGCCGAACCTCTCCTCGTTGACCAGCGGGAACAGGCTTACCGGCATGGCCAGGACGGTGGCCGCCAGGTCGACGAGGAGCACGCCGCGTACGACCGGCTGGGTGGCCGCGAAGCGCAGACCTTCGAGGATTCCGCCACCGCTCGTTCTCGTCGTGGGCGCGAGAGCGGGGAGGCCGAGGACCCCGAGGAACCCGGCGCAGAACGAGGCCGCATCGACGGCGTACGCGATCTCGAGGCCGGCGTAGCCGATGATCAGCCCGCCCAGCGCCGGGCCGAGGAGCATCGACCCCTGGAAGCTCAGCCGGTTGAGGGCGAGCCCGGCGGCTACCTGGTCGGTGGAGAGGAGCCGCGGGATCACGCTCATGCTCGCAGGGGCAGCGACCGAGCCGGCGGCGGCCAGGAGCGCGACCAGCACGAGGACGAGTCCGAGCGAGGACGGCGAGGTGCCCAGCCAGAGTGCCTGCGCCATCAGCAGCAGCGCCAGCACGAGCTGGGTGAGGTTGGTGGCCAGCAGGATCGAGCGCCGGTCCGCGCGGTCGGCCACCGAGCCGCCCCAGAGCCCGATCGTGAGCAGCGGGACGAGCCGCGCGAGCGCGACGCTGCCGGACCAGAACGGGCTGTGGGTCGCCTCCCAGACCTGGTACATCACCGCGACCACCGAGATCTGCCCACCGAGCCCCGACACGGCCCGCCCGACGAAGAACCGGCGGAAAGCGGGGGACGTACGCAGCGGGGTGATGTCGATCAGCAGATGGCGCACGAGGATCGATCGTAAAGACCCGCCGGGGCGGGGTGCGAACGGTTTAGGTGAGCGGCGTAGGGCCGACCTAGACTGCAGCCATGCCTCGCGTTGTCGTCGACGTCATGCCCAAGCCCGAGATTCTCGACCCGCAGGGGAAGGCCGTACTCGGCGCCCTGCCGCGGCTCGGGTTCACCGGGGTCACCGAGGTCCGTCAGGGCAAGCGGTTCGAGCTGGAGATCCCCGAGGTCACCGACGACGCGCTCGCCCAGATCGAGAAGCTGGCCGAGACCTTCCTGGCCAACACGGTGATCGAGAACTTCGTCGTTCGGGTCGAGCAGTGAAGATCGGCGTCATCACCTTCCCTGGCACCCTCGACGACGTCGACGCGCAGCGCGCGGTCCGTGTCGGCGGCAACGAGGCCGTTGCGCTGTGGCACGGTGACCACGACCTGCAGGGCGTCGACGCGGTGATCCTGCCGGGCGGCTTCTCCTACGGTGACTACCTGCGCTGCGGTGCCATCTCCCGCTTCGCCCCGATCATGACCGAGGTCATCGAGGGTGCCCAGAAGGGCCTTCCGGTGCTCGGCATCTGCAACGGCTTCCAGATGCTGGTGGAGTCCCACCTGCTTCCTGGTGGCCTGCTGCGCAACGACCACCTCAAGTTCATCTGCCGCGACCAGAAGCTGCGCATCGAGAACGCCTCGACCGCCTGGACCTCCGCCTTCACCCAGGGCCAGGAGATCGTGGTCCCGCTGAAGAACGGCGAGGGGCAGTACGTCGCCGACGCCGACACCATCAAGCGGCTCGAGGACGAGGGCCGCGTCGTCGCGCGCTACCTCGACGTCAACCCCAACGGTTCGGTCAACGACATCGCCGGCATCACCAACGAGGCCGGCAACGTCGTCGGCCTGATGCCGCACCCCGAGCACGCGGTCGAGACCCTCACCGGGTCCGGCACCGACGGCCTGGGCTTCTTCACCTCGCTGGCTGAGAAGGTTCTGTCCCGCTGACCGACCAGGGGTGACCTGGCTGCACCGAGGCGATCAGGTCGTCCCAGGCTCGGCTCGCCGCCAGCGTGAGCGCGCCGGCGAGCACTGCATGGTCGGCAGGAACCAGCAGGGCAAGCTCCGGTGGGACCAGTGTGAACCGGGGCAGAAGCCGGCGAAGCTGGTCCACCAGGAACTCACCGGCGTTGGCGACGCCTCCGGTGAGGACCACGACATCCGGATCGATCGTCAGGAAGACCGGGGCCAGCCGCTCCACCATCTTCTTGGCGACCGCCGACACCGCCGCGACGGCGGCCCGATCGCCCTCCGCGGCTGCGGCGAAGACCTGTTGGGCCGTCAGGGGTCGGTCGGCGGGCAATGCCCCGCCCGGGTGACGGGACGCCTCCGCCCTGGCCATCTCTGCGATTCCGGCAGCGCCGAGGGCATGCTCCAGCGGCCCCCGCCCGTGCTCGTCGAACTGCACGCCGTCGGCGGAGACCGGGATCAGGCCGACCTCGCCGGCCGCTCGGTGGGCCCCGCGATGGAGGGAGCCATCGATCACCACCCCGGCGCCGAGTCGCTCACCCCAGTGGATCACGACCAGCGTCCGGCCCGGGTGCTCGACGCTGGCCGCGATGGCGGCCAGGTTCGCGTCGTTCTCCACCAGCAGCCGCGCCGGGAATCGCTCGGCGAGGTCGGCGAAGAGTCCGGCGTCGGTGTTGCCAGGGGCGGACGGCGCTATGGTCACCCGGCTCAGCTCGGGGCCGACGACACCCGGCGAGCCGGCAACCACCGCTCCGATCCGATCTGCCGGCAGCTCCGCAGCCAGAAGTACGCGATCGACCAGTGTGCCGACCTGACGGCGGACCGCGGCCGGGTCGGCGCCCGGCGGCACTCCGATCGTCTCGTGCGCCAGCGATCCACCCTGGACATTGACGATGGAAGCCGCAACCCGGTGGGGTCCGATGTCCAGCCCGAGCACGGGCAGCAGCCCGCTGCGCAGCACGTACCGGGTGGCAGGCCGGCCGGCTCCGGACGGCTCCGACGGGGCCAGTGGCTCGACGACGGCAGCGGACGCCAGCTCGTCGATCGCCTGTGAGACCGTCGGCCGGGTCAACCGGGTGTCGGCAGCCAGCTCGGTGATGCGCGCTCCTGCCGGCCCCGCGGCTCGGACTCCTTCGAGGACCGCGGTCGTGTTGAGCCGCCGCAGCACGCCGTTTCCGCTCGACTCTCCCCTCATCGCGCGCCCCGGTTTCCGCCCATGACGAACAAGTTACCGGCTTCCTTCCTCCGTCAGTAGCCGCCGAAACCCCTTGACCGCCGTCATGTCCGGGAGGAGTATGTGCCCATATTACGAAAATGTTCTGCATAATTCTGGAGGCACGATGCCGAAGCGCCAGCGACGCAGTCAACAGGCTCATCCGACGAGCGGTCGTCGCCAACACCCGCTGCAGATCAGGGGAGTCACCCTCGGCGTCGTCGTGGCGATGCTGCTCGGTCTGCTCGGTCTGATCACCGCCACTGGTCCGGCCGCTGCCGCGCCGCCCGGCTTCGCGGCTTCGTCGGGCGAAGGTGCAACGCGCCCGGCCCGTGAGGCTCTCGTCAGGATCCTCGGCAAGCGGCACGCGGCCCGGTTCGAGCTGTCGGTGCATCACGGTGACGGCGACCGGTATCGGGTCACTGCCCACAGGGGCCGGATCCTGGTGGAGGGGACGAGCACTCCGGCGGTCCTGATGGGGGTCAACGCCTACCTGAAGAAGGTCGCCAAGGCGGACATCTCCTGGACCGGCAACCAGACGCCGATCCATGGCTCCCTGCCTCTGCCCAAGCGCCCCATCCAGGGCACGTCTGTGGTGTTGCACCGGTTCTCCGGCAACGACACCGAGGACGGCTACTCGGGGCCGTTCCGCACCTTCGAGGACTGGCGGGAGCTCGTCGACATCAACGCCATGCACGGCGTCAACGAGATGTTCCTCCCGGTCGGGTCCGAGATGGTCTACTACCGGCTGCTGCAGGAGTACGGCTATTCCGAGACCGAGGCGCGGGCCTGGATCCCGTCGCCGGTCTATCAGCAGTGGTGGCTGATGCAGAACATGTGGAACTTCACGGACCCGGTCACTCCCGCTCTGCTGGAAGAGCGCGCCGACCTCGGCCGACGCATCGCCGACTACATGCGCTCGATGGGGATCACGCCGGTGCTCCCGGGCTACTTCGGCACCGTGCCTACCGACTTCGCCACCCGCAACCCGGGCGCCGTCACCGTCCCGCAGGGCACCTGGTCCGGTCTGCGGCGGCCGGACTGGTTGGCTCCTACGCAGCAGCTCTTCGGTGAGGTGGCCGAACGTTTCTATCAGCTCCAGAACGACGTCGTCGGAGCGTCGACGATGTACAAGATGGACCTGTTGCACGAGGGCGGGTCGGCGGGTTCCGTCCCGGTCGGCCAGGCGTCGGTCGCGGTCCAGGACGCCCTGGACGCCGCGCATCCCGGTGCCATCTGGGTTGCCCTCGGCTGGCAGAGCAACCCGCGCCAGGAGACCCTCGACGCGGTGGACCGCAGCCGGATGCTGATCGTGGACGGGCTCTCCGACCGGAACCTCGATCCGCAGCGAGACACCCAGTGGAAAGGCACGCCGTACGCCTTCGGGTCGATCTGGAACTTCGGCGGGAACTCGACCGTCGGTGCCCCGATCAAGGCCTGGAACGAACGGTTCTTCGAGTTCCGGGCCCGCCCGAACAGCGCGCTCGACGGCATCGCGATCCTTCCGGAAGCCAGCTACAACAATGCCGTCGCGATGGAGTTCCTCGCCGAGCTGCCCTGGCAGACCGGGCCGGTCGACCTGGACGCCTGGTTCGCCGAGTACGCGGATGCCCGCTACGGCGGGACCGACCCGGCGGCGCGCGCCGCGTGGAAGACCTTGCAGGACACCGCCTACTCGATCGCTCCGAACAACAACCGCTCGGCCGGGACCAGCGGCCTGTTCGCCGCTGTCCCGTCGCTGACGGCCACCCGGCCGAGCAACTACACCGCTCCCGGGAACCGTTACGACCCGACGGACTTCGCGGCGGCGCTGCCGTCGCTGTTGCAGGTGAAGCCGTCGCTGCGCACCAGCGAGATCTATCGGCACGACCTCGCCGAGATCGCGCGGCAGGTGGTCGTCGAATACTCCCACCCGTTGCTGACCCAGATCCGGCAGGCGTACGCCGAGCGTGACACGGCAGAGTTCGATCGACTCACCACCGCCTGGATCGAGGCCATCGACACCGCCGACCGGGTCAGCGCCACCCGGTCCGATCAGATGGTCGGCCCCTGGCTGGCGAAGGCTCGTGCCTTCGCCTCGTCGCCCGACGAAGCCGATGCTCTCGAGCATGACGCTCGCCGCATCCTCGCCTCGTGGACGCTGAACCTGTCGCTGACCGACTATGCGTACCGCGACTGGTCCGGGCTGCTCGACGGCTACTACGCGCCTCGGTGGGAGCGCTACTTCGACGCGCTGCGCGAGTCCCTGCGCACTGGTGAAGCACCAACAGCGATCAACTGGCAGGCGGTCGCAGACGAGTGGTCGCGAGCAACGGACCGCTACCCGACCAAGCCGCACGGTGACACCTACGCCGAAGCCACCCGTGCCTTGCAACAGATGTCTGCGGCGGACTTCGGTGCGGCTGTGTCGGTCCGCCCGGCCGGCACGATCGGCGAGGACCCGGGCACGATCGCGTTGACGGTGGTCAACAACAACCCGTTCGCTGCGCTGGAGAACATGGCGGCCCGGGTCACCGCTCCGAAAGGCATCGTCGCGACAGCGACCGGCGAGCTGCCGACGCGACTCGCCCCGGGCGGCACTGCGACGGTGAGCTGGAGCGTCGCGGCCGGCGCCGAGCTGCCGTCGGAGACCACCGAGGCCGAGGTCGGCCTCGAGGTGACGTACGACCAGCAGGCCGGGACGAAGCAGAAGACGGCCAGTGCGGTGCTGCCGGTCGACGGACCTGGCCGGATCCAGCTCAGCGACGTGCCGTTCTCCTCCTCGCGCAACCATGACGGGGAACATCCGGTCGCCCGCGACACCGTGACCCCGGCGACGCCCTCCGGTGACGGTGCGCCGATCCTGCTCGACGGCACCGCCTACTCGAAGGGCCTGGGCACCAACGCCGCAGGCGAGGTCCGGTTCGAGCTGGGCCAGGCGTGCCAGCGGTTCGTCACCGTCGTCGGCATCGACGATGCGATGAACCATGCTGCCGACGGCGACGTGGTGGTGGAGGTGTGGGGCGATGGCCGGCGGATCCACGCCACACCGGTGCTGCGCAGCGGGTTGGCGACCACCGGAACCGAGGCGATCCGCCTCGACGTGGACATCAGCGGGGTGCGGCAGCTCCGGATCGTGATCGATCGCTCCGACGGCAACCGTTCCTTCGATGCGGCCTCGTTCGGGGCGCCGACCCTGGCCTGCAGCGGTGAGATTCCCACGCCGCTCAGCGAGGGCAAGCCGGCCACCGCGTCCAGCAGCGAGGGTGCGGCGAGCCCGGACCGCGCGGTCGACGCCAAGCTGCACACCAACTGGCTGTGCAACCCGGCACAGTGCTCCGGCAAGCCCGCGTGGCTGCAGGTCGACCTGGGTGACGTACGCCCGGTCTCCGGGGTCAGGGTGACGCCCTACTACGCGGATCGGCGGTCCTATCGCTACACCCTGGAGGGCAGCGTCGACGGCATCACCTACACGCCGATCGCTGCCAAGACCACGGACTCGCCGCAGACTGATGTGGGGGACTGGTATCCGGTGAGCGGGAGCTTCCGATATGTCCGGGTGACCGGTAGCGGCAACACCAGCAACGCCTATGCCTTGCACCTGCAGGAGCTGGCCGTCTACGGCGGCTGACCCTGACGTACGAATCGCCC
>NZ_JBHVGB010000059.1:0-18421 GCF_042801335.1 Nocardioides sp. NPDC057577
TCGCCGGCCGCTTCGCGGTCCTTGACTCGGCACCCGATCGAGAAAGATTTCGCCTGTATCGGGGCGGCGGCGAGAGAGTGGCGCGGAGTTCACGTGTCTTGTTCGCTGACTGCGTAACTGTCATCTGACCAGCACAAATGAGTCGCGGTGTGGTGCTCGAGCGCATATAATAACTGGTATGTACGAGACCATCGATCGCCTCCTCGACGGGCCACCACTTGGTGCGTCCGAGGGTGAGTTGGTCGACTGGATCAGTCGCCTCGAGGCAGTGAAGTGCACTGCCGAGGCCGTTCAGGCAGAGGCGGCGGTGCGTCTGGAGGAAGCCGTCCGCGAGCGTCAATCAGCGGCCGGGGTTCCTGCCCGCAAGCTTGGTGAAGGGGTCGCCTCGCAGGTCGCGTTGGCGCGGCGGGTCTCACCGGAGAAGGGCGCGAAGCTGCTCGGGTTGGCGAAGATCCTGATCGCCGAGATGCCGCACACCTTCGCGCTCATGAAAGCCGGGTTGTTCTCGCAATGGCAGGCCACCATCCTGGCCCGCGAAACGGCGTGTCTCTCGGTGGAGGATCGGCGGGTCATCGACCACCGGCTCTGCGCCCCCGGACCCGACGGTCAGCCCGCCAAAGCGGTGGTGATGGGCCTGCGGCAGCTCGAGAACGCCGCCAAGAAGCTCGCCATCACCCTCGACCAGGAATCCGTCGTCGCCCGGGCCGCAAGCGCCGTCAAGGACCGTCGGGTCAGTGTCCGGCCGGCGCCGGACACGATGACCTGGCTCGGCGCCCTGCTCCCCGTCAAGGACGGGGTCGCGGTCTTCGCCGCGCTCGATCAGGCCGCGAAGAGCGCTGCGGCCGCTGGTGATGAGCGGACCCGGGGTCAGGTCATGGCCGACACCCTCGTCGAACGCGTCACGGGTCGGGCTGAGGGAGTCCAGCCTCGGATCGAGGTCAAGATTGTGATGAGCGCCGACGCCCTCGCCACCGATGGCGACCAGCCCGCCGTGGTCGAGGGCTACGGCCCCGTCCCCGCGACTTGGGCCCGCGAGGCACTCGCCGATGCGGAGGTGTTCGTCCGCCGTCTGTTCACCGACCCGGCCGGCCGCATGGTCGCGATGGAGTCCCGCTCACGGAAGGCCCCCGAGGGTCTGGCCGAGTTCATCGCCACCCGCGATGGCGGGATCTGCCGCACCAACGGCTGTGATGCCCCGATCCGCAACATCGACCACATCGAACGGCACGCTGACGGCGGCACCACCAGCGCCCAGAACCTGCAAGGGCTGTGCGAACGATGCAACCAAGCCAAAGAAGCCCTCGGCTGGCGAGCCAGACCAGGACCCGACGGCAGCATCATCACCACCACACCCACCGGGCACACCTATCTCAGCCCACCACCCGACACCTGGCCACCGTACCCACTGCCCGACATTCGGTCACCGGAGTCACCACCCGACTCTCGGGCACCGGACCCAGCGTCGCTGTCGCCCGCCGAGCTCAGGCTGCGCGACCTGATCCTCGACCACGCCCTGGCGGCCTGAAGGTCGCGACCGGTGGAGAGTTTCTTCGGATCGGTGCTTGACCCTGACGCTGCGTCAGGGCCGCACGCTTCTTCCATCGGCCCCACCAGGGACCGAACAAACACCACAGAAGGAGCACCACCATGAACAACCTCCTCAACCGCCTCGTGGGTGACAAGAAGGACTGGAAGCGCATGGAGGCCCGCGCTGCCGAACTGCCCGCCGACTACCGCACCGTCTACGGCGAGATGAAGAGCTACATGTGGCGCTTCACCGCCGGCGACGGGATGGACATCGTCGAGATCTTGCGCGAGGTCCTCGACCTGTTCGAGACCGAGGCCGCTGTCGGCCGCAGCGTCTTGGAGGTCACCGGACCCGACCTGGCCGCCTTCTGCGACGCCCGACTCCCGGAGCAGCACGACGCCTACCGCGCCAAGCTGCGAGCCAACCTCAACGAGGTCGCTCAGAAGCTCGCAT
Organism: Nocardioides sp. NPDC057577; assembly: GCF_042801335.1. Taxonomy (NCBI): domain Bacteria; kingdom Bacillati; phylum Actinomycetota; class Actinomycetes; order Propionibacteriales; family Nocardioidaceae; genus Nocardioides; species Nocardioides sp. NPDC057577. Next base: position 1,982 of record NZ_JBHVGB010000059.1, read on the forward strand.
GAGGTGGTGGGAAAACGTAAGAGCCCCGCTGGCGTCTCGGGTCACCAGCGGGGCAAGAACAATGTTGCCGCATCACCCAAGGGGTTGTCACCCCCTTTCGGCAAAATCTGCAGAATTTTGCATTGCATGATCCTGCTGGTCCCGTTTCGGGACCAGCAGGCACTGTCAGATGACGGTCCCGACGTCCTTGGCGACGATGTTGTCCATCGCGCGCTCGGCGACGGCGGCGATGGTCATCGACGGGTTGCACGCTCCGGTGGTGCCGGGGATGAGCGCGCCGTCGAGGACATAGAGGCCGTCCTGGCCCTGTACCCGGCCGTCGAGATCGCAGACGGTGCCCATGTTCGCGCCGCCGAGCGGGTGCCAGGTGCTGTTGACGATGGCGTTGGTGTCGATCAGGGCGCCGAGTCCACCGCTGATCTTCGAGACCCGCTCGTGGATCGCGCGATAGCTCGCCGAGTCGCCACCGAAGGGGAAGCGCAGGCTCACCGAGTCCGTCAGCGAGCTGTAGCGGAAGCTGCCGCGGTCGGCGCTGACGCCGAAGCCGACCAGCATCGTGGCGCCCAGGTCGAGGCCGAGGGGGAGTGGTGGCAACGATGCCTGGATGACGGTGTTGGCCCTGGTCGGGTCGGCCCAGTCCTGGCTCTGGTAGACGACGGGACCACCCTGCGTACCGGTGAGATTCTCGTCGAAGGGGCGCCACATGTAGATCCGGTCGCCGTTGGTGCCCCAGCCCTTGCCGAGCTGCTCGGGAAGGTCCGGGATGGTGTCGGTCGCCGCGGCGCGCACCAGGAGCTTGCTGGTGTTGAGCGAGCCGGCCGCCATGACCAGCGCGCGGGTGGTCAGGATCTTCTGCTCCACCACGTCGCCGGCGTCGTCGGTTCGATCGACATGGACCTCCCAGCGACCGTCGGCGGCCCGGGCCACGCTCGTCACGTTGTGCCGGGTGGCGACGTGCACCAGCCCGGTGGCCTCGGCCTGCTCGATGTAGGTGACGTCGACGGAGTGCTTGCCGCCGTTGTTGACACCGAGGGCGCAGTCGCCGTTGGTGTAGGAGGGCGCCATCTCGCCACGCAGCTCCGCCAGCGCGTAGGACCAGTCGATCGGCATCGGGATCTTCTGCAGGTCATAGCCGGCGGCCTCCACGCGCTCGCCGAACGTACGCGAGACCCGGTAGCTGTCCGAGGCGATCAGCTCGTCGGGCGCGGTCGCGGCGCCGAGCATCTTGGCCACGCGTGGGTAGTGGACCCGGTCCATGAGCTCGTAGTCGAGCTCGTTCGGGAACCAGGTGTTGAAGACCTCGGCGGAGGGCTGCAGCGTCATGCCCTGGTAGACCAGCGAGCCGCCGCCGACGCCGGCAGCGCACATCGCGAGCATGTTCTGGCCGAGGACGGGCTCGAGCAGGCCGACGTACGGGCCGAAGTTCAGGGGAGTGCCGAGCAGCTTCTGCAGCGGCTTGAGCGCCTCGGGTGCGGTGGTGTGGAACAGCACCCGCTTGTCCAGCGAGCGCACCGTCGGGAAGGTCTGCGCGTCCGGGCCCGTCGGCCAGCGGCGGCCCCGCTCGAGCACCGTGACAGGTACGCCGGCCTCGGCCAGCCGCAGCGCGGCCACCCCGCCACCGAAGCCAGACCCGATGACGACCGCCCGGTGCTCCTCCCGCACCAGCCGTACGCGACGGGGCGAGGTGGCCGCTGCCGGACCGGCGAGCAGCCCGGACGCGGCGGCACCAGCGGCACCGGCTCCGGCGAGGAACGTACGTCTTGAGGCTGAGAACATGGTCAAGGGGGCTCCCTCGGCTCGTGATTCGTCGGTTACTGCCGCGTAAGAGTTGACGAACGGGCGAGATGTGTCAAGGCTCACAGCCTCGTTCTGGACAACCGTGTCCGGAACACGACACGTCCCTCAGGCGCCCGCACAGCAAACGCAGGAGGCGCAACCACAGCCATGTAGGCTGACCGCACTTCCAACAGCTAAGGACGATCTGAACCCCGATGGACGGACCGCAACCCGGCCAATATCCATGCCCGCTGTGTGACTCGCGGCCGTACCAGTCGAGGTTGGTGCGATGACCGAGGTCCTGTTCATCCTCCTGGCCCTGCTGCTCGTCGCCGCCTGCGGTGTGTTCGTGGCCGCCGAGTTCTCCCTGGTCACGGTCGACCACTCCCAGGTGGAGATGGCCGCCGAGCAGGGCGACAAGCGCGCCCAAGGCGTACTCAGCGCGATGAAGGAGCTCTCCAGCAACCTCTCCGGCGCGCAGGTCGGCATCACCGTGACCAACCTCGGCATCGGCTGGATGTCGGAGCCGGCGATCGCCGAGCTGATCGACGCGCCGCTGCTCGCCACCGGGCTGCCGGAGGGTGCGGTGACCGGGATCGCGGTGGCGATCGCGCTGACCCTCTCCACGATCGTGACGATGCTCTTCGGTGAGCTCGTCCCGAAGAACCTCGCGCTGGCCCTGCCCCTGGAGACCGCGCGCGTCACCCAGGGGCCGATGCGGGCCTTCACCCGGATCATGCGCGGCCCGATCAGGGTGCTCAACGGCACCGCCAACGCGATCGTGCGCCGCTTGGGCATGGAGCCGCAGGAGGAGCTGCGCTCGGCGCGCAGCTCGGCCGAGCTCTCCTCGCTGATCCAGCGCAGCGCCCACGAGGGCACCCTCGACGCCGACACCGCTGAGCTGATGGAGCGCTCGGTCGAGTTCGGCACCCGCACGGCGGGGGAGATCATGACCCCGCGCGTACGCGTCCACAGCCTCGACCACAACGACCGCGCCGAGGCGCTGATCGAGCTCACCCGGCGTACGGGCAACTCCCGCTTCCCGGTGCTCGACGACCGCGAGGCCGTGGTCGGCACCGTGCACGTCAAGGCGGCCGTGGCGCTGCCGGTGCACGAGCGGCCCACGGCCAAGGTCAAGCACCTGATGGTGCCGCCGGTGGTCGTGCCCGACTCCCTGCGCCTGGACCCGCTGATGGCGCTGCTGCGCGCCGAGGGGTTCCAGCTGGCCGTGGTGCTCGACGAGTACGGCGACCAGGCCGGCATCGTCACGCTCGAGGACGTGATCGAGGAGATCGTGGGCGATATCGCAGACGAGCACGACCCGCTCAGCGCCCGAGCCCGGCTGCGCCGCGACGGCGGCTGGTCGCTGTCGGGGCTGCTGCGTCCCGACGAGGTCGAGGACATCACCGGTGTCGCCCTACCCGAGAGCGAGGACTACGACACCGTCGCCGGTCTGATGCTGAGCCTGCTCGGCCGCATCCCCGAGCGTGGTGCCTCCACCGAGCTGACCGTCCCCGGCAACCCGCCGCCGGACTCCGATGACGACGATGTGTACGCGAGGTACGTGAAGCTGACCGTGGAGGTCATGGAAGGCCGCCGGATCGACCGGATCTCGATGCAGGTGATCGGCTGATGAGTACGACGACAGGACTCCTGCTCGGCCTGGTGCTGCTGCTCGCCAACGGCTTCTTCGTCGGCTCGGAGTTCGCCCTGGTCTCGGCCCGGCGCAGCCAGATCGAGCCGGCCGCCCAGGCAGGCTCGCAGATGGCCAGGATCACGCTGCGGGCGATGGAGAACATCAGCCTGATGATGGCCGGCGCCCAGCTGGGCATCACCGTCTGCTCGGTGCTGCTGCTGGCGATCACCGAGCCGGCGCTCGCCCACCTGCTCGAGCCCGGCTTCGACCTGATCGGCCTGCCCGAAGCCTTCCACCATCCGGTCGCGTTCGTGATCGCGATGCTCGTGGTCACCTATCTGCACGTGGTGGTCGGCGAGATGGTGCCGAAGAACATCGCACTGGCCGGTCCCGACAAGGCCGCCCTGGTCCTCGGCCCGGCCATCTACGCGGTCGTCTACGTGCTGCGCCCGATCATCGTCGCGTTCAACTACGTCGCCAACGTGTGCATCCGGGCGCTCGGCATCGAGCCCAAGGACGAGGTGAGCTCCGCCTTCACCCGGGCGGAGGTGGCCGCCATGGTCGAGGAGTCCCGCGGTGAGGGGCTCCTGGAGGAGGACGAGTACGGCCGTCTGGCCGGGGCGCTCGGCTTCACCGAGAAGACGGTCGCCAAGGTCACCATCCCGATCTCCGAGTGGACGATCGTGCCGCGCGGCGCCTCGGGTGCCGACATCGAGGCGGTGTGCGCCTCGACCGGCTACAGCCGGTTCCCGGTCGCGGGCGAGAGCGGCGACCTGGTCGGCTACCTGCACATCAAGGACGTACTCGAGCCCGATGACGTACGCCGCCGGCAGCCCGTCCAGAACAAGTGGGTCCGCCCGTTCGCGACGGTCACTCCCGACGACGCGCTCCACGAGACGCTCGAGACCCTGCAGCGCCGCGGCGCCCACCTGGCCCGGGTCGTCCGTGAGGACGGCAGCACGATCGGGCTGGCGACGCTCGAGGATGTCATCGAGGAGCTGGTCGGTGAGATCCGCGACGCCGCCCACGCCGATGACTCCACCCCCACCGACTAGGGTTGGCTCGTGCCGCGTCTGGTGACAGAGGAGAGCCCGCAGATGCCCAACCGTCGATCCGGTGATCCCCGCCTGCAACCTGGCCGGGATGCTCGGCGGCGACCCCGTGGCTCGACCGATCGCAACCAGCCCGTGCTCGGCAAGCTGCTCAGCATCCTGCGGCTCGTCTACGCGCCGGTGGTGCTGTGGGCGGTGATGATCGCCGAGGACGACACGATCGCGCTGTCCGCGTTCGGTCTCGCGATCGTCACCGACCTGCTCGACAGCTGGCTGAACCGCAAGCAGCTGGGCCGCCGCCGCTCGGGCGAGCTGCTCGACGTGGTGGCCAGCACCGTCTTCGTCCTGGCCGCGACCCTCGCGCTCTGGCAGATCGACGTGATCCCGTGGCCGATCGCGCTGCTGGTGCCGCTGCGGCTCGTCGGCCTGCTGGCGATGATCCCGGCGCTGCGCAGCCGTGGGGTGCGTACGCTTCCGGTCCATCTCCTCGGCAAGGTGGCCGCGTTCTGTCTGCTGGCCTCCTTCCCGCTGCTCTACCTCAGCCACGACATCCCCGAGACGCTCGATCTCGGCCTGGAGCCGAGCCTGGCGATCCAGGTGGCGCAGGCCTTCGGATGGGCCTTCGCGCTGTGGGGGATCCTGCTGCTCTGGTGGAGCCTGGTCCTCTACGCCCAGGAGGCGCGTCGGCTGATGGCCACCACGCCGCCGCGGGAGAAGGGCGGGGCGACCCGTGCCTGACCAGATCCCTGGCTCCGAGGACCTGCGCGCCTACGTCACCAAGCCACTGCTGGACCGCATCACCGATCAGGCGATCGACTCCGACTACATGGCCGCCGCCGAGCGGCGCGAGCCCGCGGGGGAGGAGCCGACCCGGCGTCGCCGGCCGGGGCTGTGGGCGATGGTGGTGGTCGGGCTGTTCGCGCTGCTGGCCACGACCGCCGCGGTGCAGACCTCCCGCAACGAAGACATCCGCCAGACCAGCAGGCAGGTCCTCGTCGACCGCATCGAGCAGCGCCAGGACCGGATCGCCGACCTGCACGAGCAGATCTCCGATCTCCGCGAGGTCAACCAGAGCCGCGAGGCGGCGCTCAGCTCGCTCGGGCAGCGGGCCGAGTCGGCGTCCTCGAGCGCCGCGGCGACCGCGGAGGAGACCGGGTTCGCCCCGGTGACCGGCTCGGGGATCAGGATCACGATCGACAACGCCGCCGACGGCAGCGAGGGCGGCACCGTCCGCGACTACGATCTCGCCGTGATCGTCAACGGACTGTGGCAGGCGGGGGCGACCGCCGTGGCCGTCGACGGCCAGCGGGTCACCCCGCGCAGCGGCGTGATCACCTCCGGCTCCACCCTGCGGATGAACGACGTCTCGCTCTCGCCGCCCTATGAGGTGTCGGCCATCGGCGACACGCGTACGCTGGCCGCACGCTTCGCCGAGACGGTCTCCGGGGCGATGATTCACACCACGACGCAGGACTACGGGATGCCCTACGACGTCGAGAACATCGACCGGCTCACCCTTCCCGCGGCGCCGCCTGATCTGCTGGAGTTGACCCACCTCGGGGCCAAGTCCAAGGGCACCCAGGGCTCCGAGAAGCCCACCGACAACACCGACGAAGACTCCGAAGAGAACAGCGAAGGGGACCGCGAAGAATGATCGCCGTCATCGGCCTAGTGATCGGCATCGTGCTGGGACTGTTCTTCCAGCCCGAGGTGCCTGTCGGTCTGGCGCCTTACCTGCCGATCGCCGTCGTCGCCGCGCTGGACGCGGTCTTCGGTGCGCTGCGCGCGTTCATGGACGGCATCTTCGACGACAAGGTCTTCGTCGTCTCGTTCATCAGCAACGTCGTCATCGCCGCCGGCATCGTCTATCTCGGTGACCGCCTCGGCGTCGGCGGCCAGCTGTCCACCGGCGTCATCGTCGTCCTCGGCATCCGCATCTTCACCAACGTCGCAGCCATCCGGAGGCACATCTTCCATGCCTGACCGGAAGAGGAGGCCCCCGGCGAAGCGGACCCCGGCGAAGAAGGCGCTGGCTAAGAAGGCGCCGGCGAAGAAGCCTGCCGAGCCCGCGGAGGAGACCGTCACCGAGGACGCCGCCACGCCCGAGGTTTCGGACGAAGGTACGCCGCCTGCTGAGCAGGCACCTGCGGAGTCTGCCGAGTCGACCGAGGCCGAGGAGTCCCAGGAGCAGTCGGAGACGGATGCACCTGATGAGGCTGCGTCCGAGGTGGCTGCGTCCGACGAGGCTGTCGACGAGCCCGAGGAGCAGGTGGCCGAGGACTCCTCCGCACGCGAGCCCGAGGAGGCGGACGACGCCGAGGAGACGGACGACGCGCCGGTCGAGTCCACCGAGAAAGCGGACGACGTCGAACCTGCTGCGGCGGCGGCAGCCGAGTCCGAAGAGACTGAGGAGCCGGAGGCCGAGAAGGCCGATGAGCCCTCGGACAGCGCGGAGCCCGACGAGGTCGAGGACGCGGCTGGTCCCGAGCAGTCCGAACAGGTCGAGGAGGCCGACGAGGTCGCCGATGCCGAGGAGCTTCCGAAGACCCAGAAGGTCGACGAGGCTGACGAGGCGGGTGAACCGGATGAGCCCGAGGAGGAGCCGGCGCCGCTGGTCGGCCGGGCGCGGCTCTTCGACGCGCTCACCCACTTCCGGCGCGGCCAGGTGGCCGTGGCGGTCCTGCTCTGCGTACTCGGCTACGCCGCGGTGGTGCAGGTCCAGACGAACACCGAGGACTCGACGTACGCCGGTCTGCGCGAGCAGGAGCTGATCGACATCCTCTCCGGCCTGGCCGGTACCACGCAGAAGGCCCAAGAGCAGATCGAGGAGCTCGAGGGGACCCGCGACGAGCTCGAGGACCAGACCCTTCAGCAGCAGACCGCGCTCCAACGTGCCGAGGAGCAGGTCGACACGCTCCGGGTGATCGCCGGGACGGTGCCGGTCAGCGGTCCGGGGATCACCATCGAGATCGAGCCCGGCGCCGATCCGCTGCGGCTGACCGCGCTCCTCGACCTGATCGAGGAGCTGCGTACGAGCGGCGCCGAGGCGATGGAGATCGAGGGGGCCGACGGCGAGGCCGTGCGCCTGGTCGCGTCGTCCTCGATCGAGGTCAGCCAGCCCGGTCAGGGACTCAACGTCGGCGGCGAGCTGATCAGCCCGCCCTACCGACTCAAGGTGATCGGCCCGCCCGACACGCTGGCCGGCGCGATCGACTTCTACCAGGGCCCGCAGGACCAGCTCGAGGAGCAGGGCGCGGAGGTCAAGGTGGAGCCGGAGGAGAAGATCGACATCGAGTCGATTCACACCGTGTCCCGCTGACGGTTTCGTCGGTGGGGCGCAGTAGGGTTTCGACAACCGGCTCGCGGGACGATCTTCCGCGGCCAGACCAGTACGCCTGATGAGGAGATGGCTGTGTACCCCGAGGACCTGAAGTACACCAGCGAGCACGAGTGGCTGCGCAACCCTGGCGAGACCGAGGGCTCCGTACGGGTCGGCATCACCAACTACGCCCAGGACGCTCTCGGTGACATCGTCTACGTGTCGTTGCCGGCCGTCGGCGACACGATCGCGTCGGGCGAGAGCTGCGGTGAGCTCGAGTCGACCAAGTCGGTCAGCGACATCTACGCGCCGATCTCCGGCGAGGTCGTCGCGGTCAACGGATCGCTCGACGCCACGCCCGAGCTGGTCAACGACGACCCCTACGGCGGTGGCTGGCTGTTCGAGGTCACACCGTCCGATCCTGCCGAGCTGGAGAGCCTCCTCGACGCCGCGGCGTACGAGGCATCACTCGACGCGTAACTCAACCGAACACCTGGGCCGACCTGATAGGTTGCGGATACCATCCCTCAACGCTCACTTGAGGGTAGGTGCCCGGCCCTCGATGAACCTGGAGCTCAAAAATGTCCGTGTGCCCCGCTTGCGGCAGCCAGAACCCCGACGAAGCGCGGTTCTGCTCGCAGTGTGGCGTAAGCCTGACCGGGACCGACCAGACCTCGACGATTCAGCTCGGGGCTGACGCCGACACCTCTGACCGGGTGCTCAGCCCGATCGAGGCGGCCACCGTCGAGGCCCTGCCGAGGGGCAACGGCATGCTCGTCGTGCAGCGTGGTCCCGGTGCCGGAAGCCGCTTTCTGCTTGACCAGGACACCGTGGTTGCGGGTCGCCACCCGGACAGCGACATCTTCCTCGATGACGTCACCGTCTCGCGTCGCCACGCCGAGTTCGCGCGCACCGGCGACACCTTCGAGGTCTCCGACGTCGGCAGCCTCAACGGCACCTACGTCAACCGCGACCGGATCGAGAAGGTCGTCCTCACGGACGGCGACGAGGTCCAGGTCGGGAAGTTCCGGCTCGTCTTCTACGCCGGGCACGAAGGGGCGTAGCCGATGGCCGCCGCCGCGATGCCTGACCCTCAACGGCCGGCTAGCGACTCGGGGGAGCGGCTCAACATCGGGCAGGTCCTGGACCAGTTGCGTCCGGACTTTCCCACGGTCACCATCCCGAAGATCCGGTTTCTCGAGGACAAGGGACTGATCAAGCCGGAGCGTACGCCCGCGGGCTACCGCAAGTTCTCCCGCCGTGATGTCGAGCGGCTGCGCTATGTCCTGAGGATGCAGCGCGACCACTACCTGCCGCTCAAGGTCATCGGCGATCACCTCGACGCGATCGACCGCGGCCTCGAGCCGCCAGCGATCGAGCCGACCGTGCCCACGGTCCCGACGGTCGCCCTGACTCCCAGCGGCGCGCCCGGGGCGGAGTCGTTCCGGCGTACGGACAACATGAGGATCTCGCGGCGTGAGCTCCTCAAGGTGGCCGAGGTCGACGACGTGCTGCTGACCGAGCTGGAGAAGATGGCGCTGGTGGTGCCGCTGCGCAGCGGTCACTACGACACCGATGCCCTCGCGATCGCGCGCACCGCCAAGGAGCTGGCCGAGTTCGGCATCGAGCCTCGTCACCTGCGCGGCATGAAGGCCGCCGCCGACCGCGAGGTCGGCCTCATCGAGCAGATCGTGGCGCCGTTGCGGCGCCCCGGGAACGCCGGAGCGCAGGGCCGGGCCGAGGAGATCGGCAGCGAGATCGCCTCCCTGGCGGTCCGTCTGCACGCCACCTTGGTGAAGTCGGGCCTGCGCGACCGCTGACTCGGTTCGTGTCGCCGGTCAACCGGGCTGCTGTCGCGACCTGGAGACGGGTAGGGTGGATGACATGCGCGAGGTCGATGTGCTCGGAGTCCGAGTGGAGATGCCCTCCAACCAGCCGATCGTGCTGTTGCGCGAGGTGGCGGGTGAGCGATACCTGCCCATCTGGATCGGCGCGGTGGAGGCGACCGCCATCGCCTTCGCCCAGCAGGGCGTGGTTCCGCCCCGTCCGCTGACCCACGACCTGCTCAAGGACGTGCTCGAGGCGACCGGCAACGAGCTGACCGAGGTGCAGATCACCTCGGTCACCGACCGCGTCTTCTACGCCAACCTGGTCTTCGCCTCCGGCGTCGAGGTGAGCGCTCGGCCTTCGGACTCGATCGCGCTGGCGCTGCGGACGGGGACCAAGATCGTGGTCTCGGACGAGGTCCTCGACGAGGCGGGGCTCGCTGTCCCGGCCGAGCAGGAGGACGAGATCGAGAAGTTCCGCGAGTTCCTCGACGAGATCACGCCCGAGGACTTCGAGTCCCACTAGCGCGGATCATTCGCTCAGGGCCAGCATCGCCTTCTCGTCGACCGTTTCGGCCTCCGCCTGGTAGACGACCATGCGCTGGCCGCCGGTGCGGGCCAGCTGCATGACCTCGTAGGTGAGTGTCATCCGGCCCACCCGTGGATGCTCGAACGTCTTGGTGCCCCCGCTGCGCTCGCACACGTCGTAGAGTTCCCAGATCCCGGCGAACTCGGGTGACTTGAGCAGCAGCTCGCCCACGAGCGCGGCCAGGCGGGGGGAGTCGACGTCGGTGCCGCCGACGGCGCGCAGGTTGGCGACCGAGCCGGCCACCGTCTCGTGCCACGGGTCGAGCAGGTGCCGCCCGACCGGGTCGAGGAAGAGGTAGCGGGTCAGGTTGCGGTGCTCGGTGGGACCGTCCCACAGGCCGGGGTAGAGCCGCCGCCCGGGCAGGTTGGACGCCAGCAGGTCGTTGTGCCGGCTGACCACGAAGGCCGGCAGCGGACGCAACGTCTCGAGCATGACGAGCACGGAGGGACGTACGGTCAGATCGGTCGTCGCCCGGGGCTCACCGAAGCGGCCCGAGGCGACCTCGGCTAGCTCGTGCAGCCGCTCGTGGGCGTCGCCGCTCAGGCGCAGCGTCCGGGCCAGGGAGTCCAGGACGGCCGCCGACGGGTTGGTCTCCCGACCCCGTTCCAGGCGGGTGTAGTAGTCGACCGACACACCCGCGAGGGCAGCCAGCTCCTCACGCCGCAGGCCAGGCGTACGCCGCACCCCGGTACCCGCGGGCAGGCCCGCCTCCTCGGGGGTCACCCGTGCCCGGCGGGCGCGCAGGTAGCGCCCGAGCTCAGTCGCAGCCATCTCGCTCATCCTCACCAGTGTGCCGCAGGTGCGACCCGCGTGAGGGGCCGTGTCATACCCACCCCTGGCGGCACCGCGGCATCACACGGTCTGCCTCTGTGCGCGAGGCGCGACCAGACTTTCCGGCATCACGAACCGGAGGAGGATTCCGATGACCGTACTCGCCCATGAGGCGTCGACCGGCGGCCCGGCGCCGACGCGGCGGGGGAGCGTTCGAGCGCTGCTCGCCGCGCTGCTGGGCTTCACGGTGATCACCGTGGACGTCTCCGCGGTGAACATCGCGCTGCCCTATCTCCACCGGGACCTGGGCGGAGGGATGGCCGGGCTGCAGTGGGTGGTGGATGCGTACACGTTGATGTTCGCGGCGCTGATGCTCTCGGCGGGAGCGGTGACCGACCGGGTCGGACCGGTGCGGGCCTACGCGCTGGGGGTGGTGCTGTTCACGGTGGCGTCCCTGGCCTGCGCGGCCGCTCCGGTGATGCCGGCGCTCGTCGCCGCGCGAGTGCTCCAGGGCGCCGCCGCGGCGCTGGTGATGCCGGCATCGCTGGCGCTGGTCAGGGTGGCATACGACGACGCGGGGGCCCGCGCGCATGCCATCGCGGTGTGGACCGTTGGCGGATCGGCCGCCATGGCGCTGGGCCCGGTGGCCGGCGGCCTGCTGAGCGAGTACGCCGGCTGGCGCTGGGTCTTCCTGGTCAACGTGCCGATCGGGATCCTCATCGTCGCCCTGCTGGCGGGTCTGCGGATCCGGCCGGTGCGCCGCCGGGTACCGCTCGATCTCCCGGGCCAGGCTCTAGCCGTGGTCGCGCTGTCCGCGCTGACGTACGCCGTCATCGAGGCCGGTCACACCGGCTGGCACGCGAGTGCCCTGCTCGCGGGTGCGGCTTCGGTCTCGGCGGCGGTGGCGTTTGTCGTCGTCGAGGGTCGATCCGCGGCGCCGGTGCTGCCGCTCGGGCTGCTGGGCCGAGGCCGCGTGATGGTCGCCTTGGTCGCCGGCTTCGGGATCAACTTCGGGTTCTACGGCGGGATCTTCCTGCTCGGTCTCTACTACCAGCAGGTGCGGGGCTGGAGCGGCGCCGAGGCGGGGCTGATGTTCGTCATCCCGGCGGTCCTGACCACCGGTGCGAACGTGCTGGCACCGCGGCTCGCGCACGCCGTCGGTCGGCGGCCGCTCATCGTCGGCGGTCAGCTGATCCTCGCGGTGGCGATGCTCGTCCTGTGCCCGCTCACCACCTCCACACCGGTCTGGCTGGTCCTCGTCCTGCTCGTCCCGCTGGCCACGGGTGGCGCACTGGCCATCACCGTCGTCACCGCCGACCTGATCGATGCCGTCGAGCCCGCCCGGGTGGGCGTCGCCACCGGCGTGCTCAGCACGTTCCGGCAGACAGGCGGAGCGATCGCGGTGGCCGTGTTCGGGGGTCTCGGTGTCGGTGCGACGGGCTTCCTCACCCTGTCCGGGATGCAGGCCTGCCTTCTCGTCGGGGCCGTCCTGCTGACGCTGACCGCCCTGGCGTCGACGGGCGGGGCGCGCAGACCCTCATCCTCTACTTGAGGGTTAGGGGGAACGACACGCCGGAGGGGTTCTTTGACCAGGGCCCTTGCGACGCTTACCTTGTAGTTGTCTCTGTTGTAACTCCAACGATGTGGTCCCCCCGCCGCAGCCGTTCATTCCCCGAGTGGAGTTACGCGCAACGGAGTAGACGATGGAGGACATCGTGTTCGACCACGAGCAGAAGCCCGGCCACGGCGCCGACGACGCGCAACGCGCGGCGGAGCAGGCTGACGAGCAGGGCCTTCTCTTCACCGACGATGTCTCGCCTCTGCCGAGCGACACCGGTTACCGCGGCCCGACGGCTTGCAATGCGGCCGGGATCAGCTACCGGCAGCTCGACTACTGGGCTCGCACCGGTCTGGTCGAGCCGAGCGTGCGTGGGGCCACCGGCTCCGGCACCCAGCGGCTCTACTCCTTCCGAGACATCCTGATCCTCAAGGTCATCAAGCGGCTCCTCGACGCCGGGATCTCGCTGCAGCAGATCCGTGCCGCCGTGCACCACCTGCGTGAGCGTGGCACCGACGACCTGACCCGCGTCACCCTGATGAGTGATGGCGCCTCGGTCTACGAGTGCACCAGCAACGACGAGGTCATCGACCTGCTCCAGGGCGGGCAGGGCGTCTTCGGGATCGCCATCGGTGGCGTCTGGCGCGAGATCGAGGGCACCCTCTCCGAGCTCCCCAGCGAGCGCACGGCCGAGGACGGCGAGCAGGTCGCCTCGATGTCTGACGAGCTCTCCGCCCGCCGCGCCGCGCGCAACGCCGGGTGATCTAGGACTCAGTCGACACCAGGCCCCGAGGCCCCGCGGAGACGGGACCTCGGGGTGCTGTCGTTTATGCTGGTGGTGCTGACCATCCCGCACGGGAGAGCTCCTCTCGAAGGGGCGCCGAAGGGGCAATTCCTCCCCGGAAACTCTCAGGCACCCACGACTGTGCGGACCAGGCAACTCTGAAGCGGTGCATCCGCGCGTGACAGAGGGGGAGGGCGTACGAGTTGTCTTACTTAGATGCCCTCAGGAGCCACTGTGTCCGACACGCCCACCCTGTCCGAGCTCGATGCCGCCTCCCCGTTCGTGGAGCGCCACGTCGGGCTCTCGGCCGCTGACGAGGCGACCATGCTCGCGCGGCTCGGGTACGACTCGGTAGCCGCGATGATGGACGCAGCCGTCCCTGCAGGGATCCGCTCGGTCGAGTCGCTGGACCTGCCGGCCGCGTTGAGCGAGGCCCAGGTCGCGTCGCTGGCGCGGGAGATCGCGGCCTCCAACAAGCCCGGCGAGGCGATGATCGGGCTCGGCTACCACGCCACCGTGACGCCGCCGGTGATCCGCCGCAACGTGCTCGAGGACCCGAGCTGGTACACCGCCTACACGCCCTACCAGCCCGAGATCTCCCAGGGCCGCCTCGAGGCGCTCATCAACTTCCAGACCATGGTCGGCGACCTGACCGGTCTGCCGGTCGCCAACTCGTCGCTCCTGGACGAGGGCACCGCGGCCGCCGAGGCGCTGGCACTGGTTCACCGCGCCAACCGCAAGGGATCCGGTCCGTTCGTGATCGATGCCGACGCGCTGCCGCAGTCGATCGAGGTCGTGAAGGTACGCGCCGAGGCGATGGGCCTCGAGGTCGTCGTGGCCGACCTCTCGCAGGGCCTGCCCGAGGGTGACGTGATCGGCGTGCTGGTGCAGTACCCGGGTGCCTCTGGGTGCGTCCCCGATCTCAAGCCGGTCATCGACGCCGCCCACGAGCGGGGCGCGCTCGCCGTCGTCGCCGCCGACCTGCTCGCTCTCACCGTCCTGGAAGCGCCCGGCACGCTCGGCGCCGACGTCGTCGTCGGCTCGACCCAGCGCTTCGGCATCCCGCTCTTCTACGGTGGCCCGCACGCCGGCTACATGGCCGTCCACGCGGGGATCGAGCGGCACCTGCCCGGTCGCCTTGTCGGCGTCTCCGTCGACGCCGAGGGGCGGCCCGCGTACCGGCTCGCGCTGCAGACGCGTGAGCAGCACATCCGCCGCGAGAAGGCGACCTCCAACATCTGCACCGCGCAGGTGCTGCTGGCCGTCGGCGCTTCGATGTACGCCGTCTACCACGGCCCCGCCGGGCTGCGGTCGATCGCGACCCGCGCGCACCGCTACGCAGCCGTCCTGGCCGCCGCGCTCAAGTCGGCCGGGCTCCCGCTGGTCTCGGAGTCGTTCTTCGACACACTGGGTGTCACCGTCCCCGGGCGGGCGGCCGATGTCGTCACCGCGGCGCGTCGTTTCGGCGTACATCTTCGTCTCGTCGACGCCGACACCGTCGGCATCTCGACCTCGGAGGCGACGACCCGCTCGACCCTGTCCGCCGTGCTCAACGCCTTCGGCGTCTCCGGCGCGGACCTGGACGAGATCGACCGCACCACGGCCAGCGCGCTGCCGGACGGTCTGCTCCGCACCACCGACTACCTCACCCACGAGGTCTTCAACGCGCACCACAGCGAGACCCAGATGCTGCGCTACCTGCACAAGCTGGCGGCGCGCGACTACGCGCTCGACAAGGGCATGATCCCGCTCGGCTCGTGCACCATGAAGCTCAACGCGACCACCGAGATGGAGCCGATCTCGCTGCCCGGCTTCGCCGACCTGCACCCGTTCGTGCCCGCCGAGGACGCCGCCGGCTACACGCGTCTCGTCGGGGAGCTCGAGGGCTGGCTGGCCGAGGTCACCGGCTACGACGAGGTCTCCATCCAGCCGAACGCCGGCTCGCAGGGCGAGTTCGCCGGCCTGATGGCGATCCGTGGCTACCTGGACGCGCAGGGCCAGGGCCACCGCAAGATCTGCCTGATGCCTTCCTCGGCGCACGGCACCAACGCCGCCTCGGCCGTGATGGCTGGGATGAAGGTCGAGGTCGTGAAGTCGTCGGAGGACGGCACCGTCGACCTCGACGACCTGCGGGCCAAGCTGGACGCTCACGGCGAGAACGTCGCCGCGATCATGGTGACCTACCCCTCGACCCACGGGGTCTACGAGGAGGGCATCACCGAGGTCTGCTCGCTGGTGCACGAGGCCGGTGGTCAGGTCTACATCGACGGCGCCAACTTCAACGCGCTCCTGGGCTACGCCAAGCCCGGCGAGTTCGGCGGGGATGTCTCCCACCTCAACCTCCACAAGACCTTCTGCATCCCGCACGGCGGCGGTGGCCCCGGGGTGGGTCCGGTGGCCGTCCGCTCGCATCTCGCGCCCTACCTGCCGTCGCACTCGCTGCACCCGGACACCGCCAAGCGCTCGGGCATCGGTGCGATCTCGGCCGCCCCGTACGGTTCGGCGGGGATCCTGCCCATCTCGTGGGCCTACGTCCGGCTCATGGGCGCCGAGGGTCTGACCCGGGCGACGTCGGCGGCGGTGCTGTCGGCGAACTACGTCGCGTCCCGCCTGAACGAGCACTTCCCGGTGCTCTACCGTGGCGAGACCGGCCTGGTCGCGCACGAGTGCATCCTCGACCTGCGGCCGATCACGAAGGAGACCGGAGTCACCGTCGACGACGTCGCCAAGCGGCTCATCGACTACGGCTTCCATGCCCCGACGATGTCCTTCCCGGTCGCCGGCACCCTCATGGTCGAGCCCACCGAGTCCGAGGACCTCGGCGAGCTGGACCGGTTCATCGACGCGATGATCGCGATCAAGGGTGAGATCGACCGGGTCGGCTCGGGCGAGTGGACCGCCGAGACCTCGGTCCTGCGCGGCGCCCCGCACACCTCCCGCGCCCTCGTCGGCGACTGGGACCGGGCCTACTCGCGCGAGGAGGCCGTCTTCCCGCGCGGCATCGACCCCGACAAGTACTGGCCGCCGGTGGCCCGTATCGACAACACCTACGGCGACCGCAACCTGGTCTGCTCCTGCCCGCCGGTGGAGTCCTTCGCCGAGTGACCTCCCGCCGAGTCGGCGCGTTAC
>NZ_JBHVGB010000059.1:18431-29292 GCF_042801335.1 Nocardioides sp. NPDC057577
CTCGGCGTGGTTTTACTTTCAGCTGAGGGTCATGTTGGGCTCGCCGTTGGCGTTGAGCCCGGTGCCGTGGGTGCAGGTGCCGGACCGCGGCGTACCGGCGTTGTAGGCCTGGCGCAGGCAGTTGCGCAGGGCGAGCTGGCCCCAGTAGTTGGGGTGCAGGCTCTCCTGGATGTAGTAGTTGCCGCTCGCGGTGGAGACGGTGCGGATCTGGTTGACCCACTCGGTCTTGTCGACCGCACCGGCGACCTGCCAGCTCGACAGCCCCTTCTCCTCGAGGAGGCCGACGGTGTTCTCGCACAGCCGGCGGCCGGCGAACGCGCTGGTGACGTTGAGCGTCTTGATGTTGGTCAGCCCGGAGTCGGCCGCCGCGCCCGAGATCGCGTTGTTGATCGTGGGCAGGATCGTGTTGTACGCGTAGTCGGCATCCGCGTTCCAGAAGCCGCAGCCGCCGGTGTTCTGACGGGTGTAGCCGGACTCGCTGTAGCGGTAGCCCGAGGAGGTCGCCAGCGGCGAGGGCACGTTCTGCACGATCAGGGTCCAGGCGTTGTCGGCGTAGCCCGCGTTGCGCATGGCGGTGCGTACGTTCTGGAAGGCGGTGGCGATCCGGGCCCTCACCGCGGCGACGTTGCTCGCGGCCATCGCGTTGGTGACGACCGTGTCGTCCTTGCAGTAGTCCTTGAACCAGGACGGCGAGGCCAGGAAGTCCTGGACGCACTGGGTGACGATGGCGGCGAAGTTGAAGTCGTTGCCGCCGATGCCGATCGTCACGGCCTTGACGTTGTGGCTCGCCGCGAAGCTCTGCAGCATGAGGGCCTGGCCCTGGTTGCTGCCGCTGGAGTAGAAGTCGATCCCGGGCTTGAAGTAGCCGCTGGAGGTGGTCGTGTTGACCATCGCCCCGGAACAGGCCAGGTTGAGCCCGCTCACGCCACCACCGAGATACGCCTCGGCGGCCGTGCTGCGGTGGCACCGGTTGATCGTCTCCGCGGTGTGGGTGGCGTTGTCGAAGTACGTCGCGCTGCCGCCCGCATCGATGAGCGACTCGCCGGAGTTGCTGTTGCCTGCCCAGCGGCCGGCTTCCCCGGAGACGTAGCTGTCACCCACGGTGACCATCCACGGCGTGCCGCTGCCGGGGCCGTCGGCGTGTGCGGGGGAGGCCATCAACGATGTTGCCGAGAGCAGGGACGCGGGAAGGAGAAGAGTCGCGGCGACCTTGGCGACACGGGCGGTGAGACGGGGCACGGAAACCTCCGATGAGATCTGGGACCGGCTTCCGCGGTGCGGAGCCGCCTCAGGCTAGAGACGTACGTCACACCAGGGATAGGGCTCGGAGGTAATACCTGTCGCCCGACGGTTAAGTTTTCCCGCGGGCAGCCAAGTCGACCTGAGATCTTTCCGATGTTCGGGTGATCGCCGGACATCCGCCGCCGAGGCGTCGGTCAGCCGTCGCAGACGCGTAACGTCGACCCGCTGCGTCCCTTGCTCACCGCCAGCTGGGTGGGGATGCGCTCCCGCATCTCGGTGACGTGGCTGACCACGCCGATGATGCGGCCACCCTCGCGGAGGGTGTCGAGAACGTCGAGTACGTCATCGAGGGTGTCGGCGTCCAAGGAGCCGAAGCCCTCGTCGACGAAGAGCGTGTCGAGCATCTGGCCGCCGGCTTCGTTCATGATCACGTCGGCCAGGCCGAGCGCCAGCGCGAGGGAGACCACGAAGGTCTCGCCGCCCGACAGGGTGGCCGGGTCCCTCGACTCGCCGGACCAGTCGTCGCGGACCATCAGCGCGAGGCCACCACGGCGGTCGCCGGCGCCCTTGGCCGCGGAGTGCTCCAGGGCGTAGCGCTGGTCGCTCATCTTCGCCAGCCGCTCGTTGGCGGCGGCGACGACCTGGGTGAGGCGGTAGGCCACGACGTAGGCCGACAGGCTCATCTGGAGCTGATTGTCGCTGCTCTTGCCTTCGGCGAAGGAGGCGATCCGGGCCGCGACCTCGAGCTCGTCGCGTACGGGAGCCCAGGTCGAGAGCGCGCCGGTCAGGTCGCGTTGCAGGGAGTCGAGGCGAGCGGCCCGGTTGGCGGCGCTGTCGGCCGCCGAGCGGGCGGCGTCAGCGGCATCGGCGGCCCTGCGGTGGGCCGTGGCGAGGGTCGGCAGGTCCGGCTCGTCGGTGGCCAGGACCTCGGCGGCGCCGGGGGAGTCGAGCGTCGCTCGGGCGGCCGCCAGGCTGTCGGCGTACGTCTTGATCTGGCTGTTCAGCGCCGAGACCCGCTCCGGTGCCAGCGCGGCGGCGAGGGCGCTCCGGGGGGTGTCGAAGCCTGCTCGGACCGCGGTGGCGGTGAGGGTGCGCTCGGCGCCGGCGAGCGCTTCGGCGGCACGGGTGGCCGCCTCGAGCCGCTCGAGGCTCGTGGTCGCCGCGCGCTGGTCGCGCTCGAGCGTGGTGAGCAGGGCGTCGAGATCCGGGTGGTCGCCGCGGACGTCGGTCAGCTGCTCCTCGAGACGCTCGCGCTCGTCGGTGAGGTGGCGCAGCGTGGTCTCGAGCTCGGCGGTGCGGGTCTCGAGCTCGGCACGGAGCGTCGCCGAGCGGGACCGCGTCTCCTCGGCCGCGGTGAGCTCGGCGCGCAGGCCGGCCTCGCGCGCGGCGGTGCGCTCCAGCGAAGCCAGCCGCTCGGCCATCGACCCGGCGGGCTCGTCGGTCTCCCCGGCAGCCTCCTGGGCGAGCTGCAGACGGGTGGTGAGGTCGCGCACGTGCTGGTCGCGGGCGTGCTCCTCGGCGCTGGCGTTGTCGTAGGTCGCCTGGGCCCCCTTCTCGGCCGCCGCGTCGGGGGCGCCGTCGGCAGGGGAGGCCTTGTGGGGATGCTCGTGGGACCCGCACACCGGGCAGTCCGCGCCGACGGCGAGCGCGCCGGCGAGCTCGGCGGCGATGCCGTCCAGCCGGGCCTGGCGTACGTCGAGATAGCGGGTGCGCGCCTCCATGGCGGCCGCCCTGGCCGACTCGTGCCTGGCTCGGGCGTCGTGGAGCTCCTGGGTCAGCCGACGGACCTCGGTGACAGCGGTGACCTGGGCGCGCAGCGCCGGGATGGCCGCGACGGCCTCGGTGGCTGCCGCGAGGTCCGCGGCGAGGGCCTCAGCCTGTTGCGGCAGCTCCTCGGCGAGCCGAGCCTGCTCGCGGGTCTGGGTGAGGAGGCGGTCCCGTTGGGTGCCGGTGGACGCGAGGTCGCGGGTGACCTCGCTCAGACGCCGCTGGACCGGCACCAGGGCGCGGGCCTGCGCGAGCCGGGCAGAGATCCGGTCCACCGCCGACCTGGCATCGGTCACGGTCAGGTCGCTCGGGGCGAGCGAGGCGGCCCTGGCGTGCTCGCGCCGCGCCTGGTCGGTGAGCTCGCTGACCCCGGCCACCGACTCGGCACGCTGAGCGGAGTCGACGCGGCGTACGCGTTCCTCCTGCTCCTCGGCCGCTGCGACGAGACGGCTCTCGGCGGCGGCAGCGGCCCGGAGGCCGCGCTGCTTCTCAGCCATCGCGCGGGCGGCGTCGAGGGCGGCGAGGGTCTCCGACTCAGCGGCCAGGGCCTCCATCGCGGCGCCGGAGGTGACGGCCTGCGACTCGGTGGCCTCCTCGGCCAGAGCGCGGGCCCAGGTGGCGATCGCGCCGTCGCCGGCGGGGAGGCCGAGGTCGTGGACGTCCCAGTCGTCAGGGAGCGTGACCGCCGCGGTCTCGCTGATCCGGCTGACCACCTCGGCGACACCGGCGTTGAGCCCCTCGGAACGCCGCCGGAGCTCGACGCGACGCTCACGCAGCCAGCGCTCGACATCGGCGAAGCGCTCGGTGCGAAAGAGCCGCTCGAGCAGCCGCTTGCGCTCCTCGGCGCTGGAGCGGAGGAAGGCCTGGAAGCGGCCCTGGGGGAGCATCGCGACCTGCACGAACTGCGTCAGCGTCATCCCGAGGAGGTCCGAGACCAGGTGGCCGGCCTCGTCGAGACGGGTGGTGAGGGTGCGCCACTCCTCGCCGACCTGCTCCATGAGCACGACCGAGGCCTGCTGGGTCGTGGTGCCGGCGCCACGCCGCTTGGGCCGCTCCCACGAGGGGGAGCGGGTGATCCGGAAGCGTCGCTGGGCGAGCGTCGCCTCCAGGACGACCCGGGTCGCGACCTCGGCCGGGGCCCGGTCGCTGCGCAACCGCTTCGCGACCGAACGGTCGCCCGGGACGTCGCCGTAGAGCGCGAAGCAGACCGCGTCCAGGACGCTCGTCTTCCCGGCTCCGGTGGCGCCGGAGAGCAGGAAGAGCCCCGCCTCGGAGAGCTGGTCGAAGTCGACGCTCACCGTGCCCGTGAACGGGCCGAACGCGGCGACCTCCAGGTGGTGAAGGCGCATCAGAAGAGCACCTCGAGCCACTCCTCTTCCTCGGCGTCGCCGGAGCGCGAGTCGAGCGAGTCGACCTCGGGGTCCTCACAGCAGGCGTCCACAGCGGTCTGCAGCAGCGCGAGCTCGGCCTTGGCCGCGGGCTCGCCGCGAAGCTCGGCGACGAACTCGGTGACCAGGTCGATGTCACGTCGCGGACGGGACGGGTCGGGCCGGGACAGGGCACCCAGGACGGGCGCGGTCGACTCGAACCCCAGGACGAGCGTGTGCGGGAAGCGACGGCGCAGGCGCTCCATCGCCTGGGCGGGGCGGATCCGGTCGGTCAGGGTGATCTGCAGCCAGGAGGTCTCGTGGACCTCGTGGCGCGGGTCGCTCAGCAGCTCCTCGAGGGTGCCTCGCAGCCTGGCGAGCCCGCGCGGCACCGGGGCCTCCACGAACTCGCTCGCCACGAACCCGGACTCGTCGAGGTCGATGAGCCAGGAGCCCTTGAGGTGGTTGGCCTCGGAGAAGGAGTAGGCCAGCGGGGAGCCGCTGTAGCGCACCGTGTCGGTGATCGTGTGGCGGCCGTGGAGGTGGCCGAGAGCGGCGTAGGAGATGTCTTCGAAGAGGCTGGCGGGCACCATCGAGACGCCCCCGACGGAGATGTCGCGCTCGGAGTCGGAGGGCTCGGCGCCGGTGACGAAGGCGTGGGCCATCACCACGCTGCGGCCACCCCGATCGTCGAGGTCGGCTCGGACCCGTCGCATCGCCTCACCCAGCGCCGCCTGGTGAGAGCGCGACTCCAACCCCCAGGACGCCCTGGCGGCGCCGGGATCGAGATAGGGGAGACCGTAGAAGGCCACCTCGCCGTGCTCGTCGGGGAGCATCACCGGGCGCCCGACCCCGGCCAGGTCGGTGCGGATGAAGATGCCGGCGGCGTCGATCAGCTCGGACCCGAATCCCAGCCGCTGGGCCGAGTCGTGGTTGCCGCTGGTGATGACGACCTTCGCCCGCGAGGCCGCGAGCCGGGAGAGCGCCTCCGAGGCCAGCCGCACCGCGTCGACCTGCGGAAGCGCCCGGTCGTAGACGTCGCCGGATACGCACACCACGTCGACCGATCCCTGCTCCACCACGGAGAGGAGATGGTCGACGTACGCCGCCTGGTGCCCGAGCATGCCCTCCCGATGGAAGGACCGGCCCAGGTGCCAGTCGGAGGTGTGCAGGATCCGCATGAAACGAAAACTATCGGTGAGCACGGACAGTCTTGCCCCCGACTCACCGCCGGAGCCCGCCTACACGGGATAGGTCACCTTGATCGCCAGCTGACGCTGCAGGTTGTCGGCAGCGTCGGAGACCCGACGGCGTACGCCTGGGTCCAGATCCAGCTCGATGACCGCCCGCGCGGCAGCGAGCGTCTCCTCGGTCACCGAGCCGCTCGGGAAGAACGCCTCGGCGGCCTCGGCCAGGCTCCAGCCGGACCGCTTCTCGGCGGTGGCGGGAAGCTCGGCGAAGTAGCGCTCGACGTAGCCCGAGGTGAGCTCGGCCGGACCGGTCCAGAACGCTCGCCCGGCAGCCAGGATGTCGTAGTTGGGCAGGTCGGTCTCGCCGGTGAACACCGACCAGCCGTACGCCTTCGCCTCCGCGTCGGGAATGCTGACCAGCGCGCCGTTGAGGTGGATGCGGGCCTCGTTGGCCGGCTCCGCGTCGTACGCCGCCTGCAGCTCGGAACGATCCGCGTACCCGTTCTCGGCGAGCTTGGCCAGGATGCGCCAGCGCAGGTCGAGATCGGTCTCGATCCCGGCCGGGGGAGTGGCCAGCCACTCCCGCAGCAGGGACTCGGAGGTGGCCGAGCGGATCGCCGTGCGGTAGGCCGAGAGCTGGAGCTCTGAGCCGGGAGCGACCTCGGCGAGCTTGCGCAGAGCCGCCTCGCGCAGCCGCTCGCGCGCGCCGGCGGGTGCCAGCGGAACCACCGCGCCGAAGAGCCAGGGCATGGTGCGCCGCGGGCTGTCCTCGACGTCCTCGACCGGCAGCGAGGCCTCGGCGATGTCGACGACGTCGGCCGGGTCGACCGCGGCGTTGAACCAGGCGCTGCGCAGGTTGTTCCACACTCCGGCGCGCAGGCCGCCGTCGGTCACGTCCGGTAGTGCCCCCTTGAGCGCCTGCACCGTCTCCCAGTCGGGGATGGCCGAGGCCCAGGTGTCGTCGTAGGGGTCGAGCACGACGGCGTTGGCGGCTACCTGGAGCGGCGTCTGGTCGCCGCTCACCGTGATCTCCTGGCTGGTCCACTGGGTGCCGTTGAGGATCGCCGCGCGGAAGGTGTGGGAGCGATTGGCGGGGTGCCGCGACGGGGCGGTGCGGTTGACGACCATCTTGGCCGGGTCCCACGACAGCGTGTCCGGGCCGGCGGTGAGCAGCCACTGGGAGGTGAAGGTGTCGAGGTCGAACTCGACACCCGCCTCGGCTGCCGCGGAGTCCCAGGACGCAAACAGGTCGTGCATCGTCGCGTTGCCGAACCGGTGCTTGGTGAAGTGGTCGATCGCGCCCGCGAAGAAGACCTCGTCGCCCAGGGACGCGGCGAGTTGGCGCAGGATCGCGGAGCCCTTGGAGTAGGAGATCCCGTCGAAGTTCTGCAGCGCGGAGACGGCGTCCTCTGCGCCGTTTCCGGCGACCGAGTGCGTCGAGCCGCGCTGGTCGGCGGTCAGACCCCACTGGCGGCGCGCGTAGGACATGTCGGCCCAGGCGTCGTCGTACTCGGTGACGTCGGCGGTCACTCGGTTGCCCATGTATTCGGCGAACGACTCGTTGAGCCACAGGTCGTCCCACCACTGCGGCGTGACCAGGTCGCCGAACCACTGATGGGCCATCTCGTGGGCGACCGTGGTGGCACGCTGGATCCGCATGCCGCGGGTGACTCGCGAGGTGAACACGAGCGGGTCGCGGAAGGTCACGCAACCGGGGTTCTCCATCGCGCCGGCATTGAACTCCGGCACGAACGCCTGGTGGTAGTTGCCGAACGGGTAGCGGATCCCGAAGAGCCGGTGGAACTCGTCGAAGCACTGCTTGGTGAGCGTGAAGAGCTCCTCGGCGTCCTTGTCGAGGTCGGCGGCGATGCTCTGCCGCGAGCTCAGGGACAGCGGGATCCCGTCGTGCTCGTCGTGAATCATGTGCCACGGACCGGCGACGAGCGTGACGAAGTACGTCGAGAGCGGCTGGCTCCGCTCGAACTCCCAGATCCCGGGCTCGGTCTGGGTCCCCGGCGCGTTGCCGATGACCGTCCAGTCGTGCGGCGCGGTGACGTGGAAGGTGTAGGGCGCCTTCAGGTCCGGCTGGTCGAAGCAGGCGAAGATCGTCGGGGCCGCGTCCATGAAGCACATCCCGTAGACGTAGGCCCGTCCGTCGGCCGGGTCGACGCTGCGGTGAAGCCCCTCGCCGTCGTTGCGAAACGGCATGGTGGCCTCGACGACGAGCTCGTTCGGGCCTTCCTGCGTGCTGATCGGGAGACGCCCCTTGGCGAGCGTGGCCGGGTCGACCGGGCTGCCGTTGAGGACGATCCGCCCGACCGAGACCGGCTTCAGATCGACGAACGTCGGCCCGCCCTTCGAGGTGAACCGGATCGTCGTCACCGAGTGGAAGGTCTCCTCGCTGGAGGCGAGGTCGAGGCGTACGTCGTAGTCCTCGATCTTCAGCAGTCCGGCACGGGCGGTGGCCTCGTCACGGCGCAGGGGCAGGCTCTGGGTGCTCACGTCGCACAGGCTAACTGGCGGATGGCAGTCTTACCCCATGACTTCTGATGCGGCAGACCAGCGCTCGGTATCTCTGGAGAAGATCGGCGAGCACCGCTTCCGCGCGATCAACGCGCGCGGCGGCACCGTGGTGATCGGCCACGGCGACGACCCCGACTTCACACCTGTCGAGCTGCTCCTCGCGGCCCTGGCCGGCTGCAGCGCTCTGGACGTCGACTTCATCACCGCCAAGCGGTCCCCGATGGAGACGTTCGAGGCACTCGCGGCGGCCACCAAGATCCGCGACGAGCAGGGCAACCGCCTCGTCGACATCTCGGTCACCTTCGACATCACCTTCCCCGAGGGCGAGGCCGGCGATGCCGCCCGCAAGGTCCTCCCGGACGCCATCAAGAAGTCCGAGACCCGGCTGTGCACCGTCGGCCGCACCGTCGCCGTCGGCACCCCGGTGAACTACGGCGAGGGCGCCCTCTCCTAGCCCGCCTCGGCGATCACGGGAGCAGGAGGGCGGAGTCGCCGAACTCGTGCCACAGATAGCCGTCAGCGGCGGCGGCGTCATAGGCCGCCTGGGTGAGCTCGGGACCGGCGACCGCCTCGACCAGGAGCAGATGGCTGGCCTGCGGGTCGTGCCAGCCGGTGATGAGCCCGTTGACGACGTACGGCGGGTTCGCCGGTGTGATGACGCGGTCGGTCCACCCGCTCGCCGCCCTGACCGCGCCCGTCGCGGGGATGACCGCCGACTCGAGGGCTCGGGTGACGGTGGTGCCGGCCGCGACGACGCGGCCACCGGCGTACCTGGTCTGCTCCACCAGCCGTGCCGTGGTCTCGGAGACCTCGAACCACTCCGCGCCGGGGGCCTCGCCTGCCTCCTGGGAGGAGACGCCGGTGTGCAGGGTGATGGGCGCGATCTGGATGCCGCGGGTGACCAGCTCGGTGACCAGCGGGTGGGTGAACGGGCGCGCCGCCGACGGCATCTCGGCGCTCCCGGGGCGGTGCCCGAAGATCGTCTGGTAGGCGGAGAGCGGGTAGCGCCGGTCGAGATAGCCGTAGGCGATGGGGCGGCCGGCATGCTCGAGCTCGGCGGCGACGTCGCCGGTGACCCGGGCGCGCCACAGCCGGTTGCCTTCGCCGGTGGGGGAGGAGGCGCGACCGTCGGGGTAGGGCTCGCGCAGGGTGACCCGGAGGCCTGCGGTCACGACCACGTCGCCCTCGGCGGCGTCGAGCACGGAGCGGGAGGCGTCCGGAGCCGAGCGGATCTCCACGGCCCAGCCGGTGTCGAGACGCTGAGCGAGATGGAGGACGACCCGGCCGCGGCCGACCATGTCGGCGTCGAGCTGGCGCGCCTCGGTCACCGAGTCGTTGACCACGACCAGGTCGCCGGGGGAGAGGTGGTCGGCAAGGTTGCGGAACCGCGCATGTCGTACGCCGCCGGGTTTCGCCACCAGGAGGCGTACGCCATCGCGCTCGAGCCCGCGCCACTCCGCGGGCGCGGGGGCCGTGGTGTCCTCGGGAAAGGGGAAGGTGGTCGTCGGTCGTTCGGCGAGCATCGTCATCGGGTGGCTCCAAGCTGTGCGAGATCGGTGGCGCGGTAGCGCCCGGTCGGCTCGTCGCCGGCGAGCAGCGAGAGCAGGTGCGGAACGACCGATTCCGGTAGCGGTCGGTCGGAGATGTCCTCGCCGGGGAAGGCGTCCTGGTGCATGGCGGTACGCATGTCGCCGGGGTCGACGGCGTACGCGCGGATGCCGTTCTCCTCACCGAGGGTGAGGATCAGGTGGTCGAGCGCGGCCTTGCTCGCGGCGTACGTTCCCCAGGTCGGGTAGTGCTCCACCGCCGCGTCGCTCGAGATGCCGATGAGGGTCCCGCGCGAGGCGATCAGGTAGGGGAGGAGTCGCTGGGTCAGGGTGAGCGGGGCGAGCAGGTTCGTCTCGAGCACGCGCGAGAAGAGGCTTTCTGGGACCTCGGCCAGGGGAAGCATGGGGCCGAGCTCGCTGGCGTTGTGCACGAGCAGGTCGAGGCGTCCGTGCCGGGCGACGGCGGCGGCGATCGCGTCCTGATGGTCGAGGTCACGTACGTCCCCGCTCAGCGTCGTCACCCGAGAGCTGCCCGGCAGCGCGGCATGGAGACGGTCCGCGTCGCGGGCGTCGGTGACGACGTTCCAACCCTTGTCGATGAGGGAGGTCGCGAGAGCGAGCCCCAGCCCCGCGGATCCGCCGGTGATGACGGCTACTTCGTTGTCTGATCTGTTCATGCCCCCTAGGATTCAACCTAAAGTGAACTTGAGATCAAGGGCTGTGACAGAAAAGAGTGAGATGAACACCCACGACCTGCTCACGATGGGCGAGGTGACCCGGCGCAGCGGCTATGCGGCCTCCGCGGTGCGTTACTACGAGAGCCAGGGCCTGATCCGGGCCGAACGATCGGCCGGGGGACAGCGGACGTTCGAGCGCAGCGTCCTGCGCCGCCTCGCCTTCATCAGGGCGGCCGCCAACGTCGGGCTGTCGCTGGACGAGATCAAGGCCGAGCTCGACTGCCTGCCGGGGGACCGGACGCCCACCAAGGCCGACTGGGCCCGGATGTCCAAGCACTGGCGCCGTCGCCTCGAGGAGCAGATCCACGCCCTCGAGCGCCTCCGCGACAACCTCGACTCCTGCATCGGCTGTGGCTGCCTCTCCCTGCAGCGCTGCGGCATCTCCAACCCGGGTGACGCCGCCGCCGCCCAGAGCACCGGCGCCGCGTACCTCCCCAAGGTCCTGCGCCGCGACCCTCCCCGCCGCCGGGCCTGACCCAGCCGAGGCG
>NZ_JBHVGB010000060.1:0-28897 GCF_042801335.1 Nocardioides sp. NPDC057577
CGATGTCGGTCGACGACATCGCGCGGCGGCTGGAGAACCGGTTCGACCTGCTGCGCGGCGGTGACCGCAGCGCTCCCGACCGCCATCAGACCTTGATCGCGGTCATCGACTGGTCCTGGAACCTCCTCTCCGAGCGCGAGCGGCGGGCGATGCGCTGGCTCTCGGTCTTCCATGACGGGTTCACCCTCGCGGCGGCCGAGGCGATGCTCGGGGCGGAGACGTTCGCAGCGATCGAGGAGCTCGTCGACCAGTCGCTGCTGACGGTCGTCGAGGCACCGCTGGGCTTCCGCTACCGGATGCTCGAGACCGTCCGAGAGTTCGGCCGGATGCAGCTGATCGACGCCGGCGAGGACGCCGCGGCCCGGGCGGCGCAGCGTGCCTGGGCGCGGGACTACGCGGACGCGAGCGCGGGCCGGATCTACTCCCCGGACCAGTTCGACGCCATGGACGAGCTGCGCGCCGAGGAGAGCAACCTCGCCGACATCCTGCGCCAGGTCCTGGCCGACGACGAGCCCGAATCGGTGATCCGTCTCTTCTGCGCGATGGGTGTCTTCTGGACCATCGCGGGCGAGCACCAGCGGGTGATCATGCTGGCGAGCCCGGTCGCCGATCTGCTGGCCGAGTGGGAGCCGCCTCCCGAGCTGTTGGAGAAGACCCGGCTCGTCCTGACCCTGCTGCTCTTCGGTGCCGCCGTGACGGGAGGCTCCGGCCTCGAGCGGCTGATGACGATCCTGGACCGGATCGGCACCGAGGCCGCGGACCCGCAGCTCAGGGTGATGCTGAAGGTCATGCAGGCGATGGCGGGCAGCGTCACCGGAGCCGGGCGGCCGCTGCAGGACGAGCTGGCCGTCCTGGTCACCGACCCCGACCAGGACGTACGCGCTCGGGCCTACACCTTCCTCAGCCACGAACGGGAGAACCTCGGCGACCCCGAGGGTGCCGTTGCCGCGGGGAGGGAGGCGCTGCGCCTGACCGGCACCGACGGCGGCCTGTGGCCACAAGCGATGCTGCACGCCCAGCTCAGCGGCCTCTATGCCCAGCTCGGCCGTCTCGGCGAGGCCGCGGAGCACGCCCGTGAGGCCGTCCCGGTCCTGCGCCGTCTCGGTGCCGACGACGACCTCGTCCAGACCCACGCCATCTTGGTGACGTACGCCGTGGAGCAGGGGCGTCTCGGGGAGGCCGCCGAGATCCTCGCCCAGCTCACCGACGAGCAGCCTCACGGCGGTTTCGGCTCCCGGGGCGCCGTCCACGGTGCCCGGGCTCAGCTCCTCCTCGCCCAGGGGCGGGTCGGCGAGGGGCTGGCGCTGTTCCGCGAGGTGGTGGCGACGATGGGCGAGGTGCCGTTCCCGGGGTTCACCGACGACGCCGACCTGGTGCCCTGGCGGGTCGCGGCCGAGGCGGTCACCGTGGTCGCCTCCGTCCGGCACGGGGACGACGCGGAGGGCTCCGACCTCTTCGAGGCCCTGATGCTCAAGGCGCCGCGCCTGCTCTCCGAGGACCGCAGGGCCCAGGACTACCCCGTCACCGGGATGGTGCTGTTCGCGCTCGGGCTGTGCGGGCTTCTGCGGGACACGCTGCCCCGCGAGGAGTCGGTGCGCCTGGTGGTGCTGGCCGACCGGTTCGGCTACTCCCGCTCGTTCCTGGACATGCGCTGGGAGCTCGCGGTCGCCGACGCGAACCGGCTCGCGCCGGGCGTGCTCGAGCGGGTCTCGGAGGACTACGGCGAACGCCGCGGGCTCGCCCTGCTGGACGAGGCCCGCGGCGTCATCGCGCGCCTGGGCTGAGTCAGAGCTTCTTGCTGTAGCTCCACACCGAGAGCGGCGCGAAGATCGCGACGACCGCGGCGCAGCCGACGAGCGCCCACACGACGCTCATGGTGACGTCACCGGCGTTCATCAGGTCACGGGTGGCGTTGATGACCAACGTGACCGGGTTGACGTCGACGAAGTGCTGCAGCCAGTCCGGCATGGTCTCCTTCGGCACGAACGCGGGGGAGAGGAAGGTCAGCGGGAACATGATCATCATGCCCAGGCCCTGCACGCCGCCCGCGGTCTTCAAGACCGTGCCGAGCCAGGTGAAGATCCAGCTCAGCGACCAGCCCGCGAAAATGGTCAGTGCCCAGCCGGCGAGCACGCCGCCGACGCCGCCACCGGGCCGGTAGCCCATCAGCAGGCCGACCACGATCGTCAGCGTCGCCGCGATCCCGTAGCGGAGCAGGTCGGCGACCGCCGGACCGGCCAGCGGCGCGATCCGGGCGATCGGGAGCGCCTTGAACCGGTCGAAGACGCCCTTGTCCATGTCCTCGCGCAGCTGGGTGCCGCGCGCCATCGAGGCGGTCAGCGCGGTCTGGGCCAGGATGCCGGTGATGATGGTCGGCAGGTACGACTTCACGTCACCCGAGATCGCGCCACCGAAGATGTAGGCGAACATCGCGGTGAACAGCAGCGGCTGGATCGTCACGTCGAAGAACTGCTCGGGGTTGCGCATCATCTTGATGTACGCCCGGCGGGCCATGGTCAGCGTCTGGGCGATCGTCTCGCCCACGCCTGGACGGGCCTTGAGCGGGCGGTCGGTGACGGCGTACGTGGAGATCAGTGCAGCCATCTCAGGCCACCTCCTCGGTGTGGATGTCGGAGTTGTCGGGTTCGGCGGCGCCGTCGGGGTCCTCGGTGCCGTGACCGGTCAGGGCCAGGAAGACCTCGTCCAGCGTCGGCTGCTGGACGTTCGCGGTGGTGATCGAGATGCCCGCGTGGCGAAGACCGATGAGCACGTCGGCGGCCCTGTCGGCATCGGCCAGCGGTACGTTGACGCCGCCGGCCTCGGGAGTGAGCACCGGACGGTCGCCGGTGACCTTCTCGACCACAGCGGCGGCGGTGGCGACCTGGGTCTTGTCGCTCAGGCGCAGGTGCAGCGTGGAGTTGCCGACCGAGGTCTTGAGCTGCTCCGAGGTGCCTTCGGCGACCTTGACGCCGCGGTCGATGACCGCGATCCGGTCGGCGAGCTGGTCGGCCTCGTCGAGGTACTGCGTGGTCAGCAGGACGGTCGAGCCGCCGGCCACCAGGGTCCGGATGGTGTCCCACATCTGTCCGCGCGTGCGCGGGTCCAGGCCGGTGGTCGGCTCGTCGAGGAAGATCAGCGGCGGGCGGGACAGGAGCGAGGCGGCGAGGTCGAGGCGGCGGCGCATGCCGCCGGAGAACTTCGAGATCTGCCGCTTGGCGGCCTCCTGGAGCCCGAAGGACTCCAGCAGCTCCTCGGCGGCGGCCCGGGAGGCCTTGCCGGACATGCCCAGCAGGCGGCCGAAGAGGACCAGGTTCTCGGTGGCGGTGAGGTTCTCGTCGACGGAGGCGTACTGCCCCGTGACGCCGACGAGCTGACGCACCTGGTGGGGGTGCGCCTTGACGTCGACCCCGAAGATCTCGGCCTTGCCGGCGTCGATCGGGAGCAGGGTCGCGAGCATCTTCAAGGTGGTGGTCTTGCCGGCACCGTTGGGGCCGAGCACGCCGAAGACCTCGCCGCGGCGGATCTCGAGGTCGATCCCGTCGACCGCGGTGAAGTCTCCGAAGGTCTTGACCAGACCTGAGGCCGATACGGCCAGTTCGGTGGTGGTTGTCATGCTCCCAGGGTGTGGGGCGCCGGTTTCAGGGCGCCTTCACCGTGGTTTCACGACTCCTCGCGCGGTTTCAGAGGGCAGCTCGACGAGCAGAGTCGAGGCGGGCCAGGACGTCGTCGAGGTCCTCGCCGACCACCAGGGACTCGGCGGGGGAGCCGTGCAGGAACCCCGCCGTGGCGATGCGCTCCATCATGTCCACGAGCGGGTCCCAGAAGCCGTTGATGTTGAGCACGCCGACCGGCTTGCCGTGCAGCGAGAGCGTCTGCCAGGTCCAGACCTCGAAGAGCTCCTCGAGGGTGCCGATCCCGCCGGGGAGCGCGAGGAAGGCGTCGGCACGCTCGGCCATGATCGCCTTGCGCTCGTGCATCGTGTCGACCACGACCGTCTGCATCCCCGGCGCGCCTTCGATGCGACCCCACTCGCGGTCGACCATGAACCGTGGGATCACGCCGAAGACCTTGCCGTTGCCGTCGATCGCGCCCTGGGAGATCCGGCCCATCAGGCCTCCACCGCCCGCTCCGTAGACCAGCTCGATCTCGCGCTCGGCGAGCCCCTTGCCGATCTCGTAGGCTTTCGCGGGGAGTGCCGGGTCGTTGCCGTCGCGAGAGCCGAGGAAGACCGCCAGGTGCTTGATCATGCGGCGAAGGTTAGTCGTCGGTGATCGGCTGGTTCGTCAACGCGCGGAAGCGGTCGTAGACGTCCTTGTCACCGGTGACCTGGATGCCCTCGTCGTCGCGCCGGCGCCAGAGCCAGGCGTTCAGATCCGCCGCGGTGCCCTCGATGACCACGTCGGGCTCGGTGCCGGCCGGGATCTCCTCGTGGGGGACGACGCTGAGGTCGGGCTCGTCCTCGAGGCGGTCTCCGTTGGGTCGGGTGCCGGAGACGAGGCCGAGCTGGACCCAGGTCTGGGTGTCGGTGTCGATGGCGTCGACGCGTACGTAGTGCTCGCCGCCCGCGAAGCTCGCCCACTCGGGCTTCCCGCCGTAGAAGACGTCGAGGAGCTCGTCGATCCCGTCCGCGGCGAGCGCGGGGTCCAGGGGAGTCACGGCGCCGGCGGTGAGCTCGGCGTCGAGGCGGTGGATGAGGATCTCGTGGGCCTGTCGCCGGTAGGTGAACCCGGCGGTCTGGTCCTTCGACCAGGACCAGGTGGGCTCCTCGGGGCCGGTCTCCTCGAGGGTCTTGATGAACCTGGCGTTGAGCTCGTCGAAGTGGGCGAGCAGGTCCTGGTAGGTCGCGTCCTTCGGACGCTCCAGCTCGTCGTAGGTCTCCTCGGTCGGCGCGGCCGGTCGAGTCTCCAGGACGTACGTCCAGAAGTGCTGCACCTCGGCGGCGACGTGCCACAGCAGGTCGGCGGCGGTCCAGTCCGGAGCGGTCGGGACCGGGGCGGTCGGGTCGGTCTCCGCGAGCACGGCGCGGAAGCGGGCCGACTCCGACCGGATGTGGTCGAGGTAGGCGGTGGGGGTGAGGCGGGATGTCATGGGGCGAACACTAAGCGGCCGCGTCTCAATCTCCGAACGGGTTTTGCGACATAGATGCAGTGGGATGTATGTTCATGCACATGACGAAGAAGCGCGTCGCCGTCGCCGGTGCCAGTGGATATGCCGGAGGTGAGCTGCTCAGGCTGCTGCTGGCCCACCCCGAGGTGGAGATCGGCGCCCTGACCGCCGCCTCCAGCGCGGGCAAGACCCTGGGGAGCCTCCAGCCCCACCTGATCCCGCTCGCCGACCGAGTGCTCGAGCCGACCACCGCCGAGACCCTCGCCGGTCACGACGTCGTCTTCCTGGCACTCCCGCACGGAGAGTCCGGGCCGATCGCGGCCGGCCTTCCCGACGACGTGGTCGTGATCGACTGCGGCGCCGACTACCGGCTCGCCGACGCCGAGACGTGGACGAAGTTCTACGGCACCGACCACGCCGGCACCTGGCCCTACGGGCTCCCTGAGCTCCCCGGACAGCGAGCCGCGCTCGCCTCGGCCAACCGGATCGCGGTGCCGGGCTGCTTCCCGACCGTCTCCACCCTGGCCCTCGCCCCGGCGGTCGAGGCCGGCATCGTCGAGCCCGAGGTCGTCGTGGTCGCCGCCACCGGCACCAGCGGCGCGGGGAAGTCGTCCAAGCCCCACCTGATCGGTGCCGAGGTCATGGGCAACGTCAGCGCCTACGGCGTCGGCGGCGCCCACCGGCACACCCCCGAGATCGTCCAGAACCTCTCCGCGCTGGTCGACGGCGAGGTGTCGGTCTCGTTCACCCCGGTGCTGGTGCCGATGCCGCGCGGCATCCTGGCCACCTGCTCGGCCAAGATCGGCGCCGGCGTGACGGCGGCCGATGCGCGGGCCGTCTACGAGAAGGCGTACGCGGAGGAGCCCTTCGTCCACCTGCTCCCCGAGGGCCAGTGGCCCCAGACGCAGTCGGTGCTCGGATCGAACGCCGTCCACCTGCAGGTCACCGTCGACGAGGCCGCCGGGCGGCTGGTCGTCGTCGGTGCCGTGGACAACCTCGCCAAGGGCACCGCCGGTGGAGCCATCCAGTGCATGAACCTCGCGCTCGGCCTCGAGGAGACCGCGGGCCTGACGACGGTGGGAGTCGCGCCGTGATCGACCTGGAGACCATCGCCCACGAGCCCGGTCGCCCCGACCCCGCCAAGGCGCGTACGCTCGCCGGCGCCCTGCCGTGGCTGAAGGAGTATCACGGCAAGATCGTCGTGGTGAAGTACGGCGGCAACGCCATGACCGACGACAAGCTCAAGCGTGCCTTCGCCGAGGACATCGCGTTCATGCGGTTCGCCGGCTTCAAGCCGGTCGTCGTCCACGGCGGCGGGCCGCAGATCTCGAGCATGCTCGGCCGGCTCGGCATCGAGTCGGAGTTCCGCGGCGGGCTGCGAGTGACCACCCCCGAGGCCATGGACGTCGTCCGGATGGTCCTGGTCGGCCAGGTCCAGCGCGAGCTGGTCGGGCTGATCAACGAGCACGGCCCCCTCGCGGTCGGGCTCTCCGGCGAGGACGCCGGACTCTTCACCGCCGAGCCGGCCAGCACCGTCATCGACGGTGAGGAGGTCGACCTCGGCCAGGTCGGCGAGGTCGTCGACGTACGTCCCTCCTCGGTCCTCGACCTGATCGAAGCCGGCCGGATCCCGGTCGTCTCCAGCGTCGCCCCCGACGTCGACGGCACGATCTACAACGTCAACGCCGACCGAGCCGCCTCGGCCCTGGCGATCGCGCTGGCCGCCGAGAAGCTGCTGGTCCTGACCGACGTCGAGGGCCTCTACCTCGACTGGCCCGACCCCGAGGAGGTCATCGGCGAGATCAGTCCCGAGGCACTCGAGGGGATCCTCCCCGACCTGGCCAGCGGGATGATCCCGAAGATGAGCGCCTGCCTCGAGGCGGTCAAGGGCGGCGTCAAGCGCGCCACCGTCGTCGACGGCCGCGCCGAGCACGCCGTGCTGCTGGAGCTGTTCACCGCCGAGGGAGTCGGCACCCAGGTGCTCCCCGGCGTCACCACCAAGACCCGCAAGGCAAGGGAGCTGGACCGATGAGCACCGCTGTGCCCACTTCTTGGGAGAAGCGCTACGCCGCCTCCCTGATGAACACCTTCGGCGCCCCCAAGCTGGTCCTCACCCGAGGCGAGGGCGCCCACGTGTGGGACGAGAACGGCAAGGAGTACGTCGACCTGCTGGCCGGCATCGCCGTCAACGCGCTCGGTCACGCCCACCCGGCGCTGGTCTCCGCGGTGACCTCCCAGATGTCCTCGCTCGGCCACGTCTCCAACTTCTTCACCTCCCAGCCCCAGATCGAGCTGGCTGAAGCGCTGCTCGCCAGGGTCCCCGGCGGCGAGACCGGGAAGGTGTTCTTCACCAACTCCGGCACCGAGGCCAACGAGGCCGGCTTCAAGCTGACCCGGCGCACCGGGCGGACGCACATCGTGGCCGCCCACGGTGCCTTCCACGGCCGCTCGATGGGTGCCCTGGCGCTGACCGCCAAGGAGGCCTACCGGGCCCCGTTCGAGCCGCTGCCCGGCGAGGTCACCTTCGTCCCCTACGGCGACGCCTCCGCGCTGGCGGCGGCCGTCACCGACGAGACCGCGGCGATCATCCTCGAGCCGATCCAGGGCGAGGCCGGCGTCATCGTCCCGCCCGCCGACTACCTGGCGTCCGCGCGGGCCGTGGCCGACGAGCACGGCGCACTGCTCTGGCTCGACGAGGTCCAGTCCGGGCTGGGCCGCACCGGTCACTGGTTCGCCCACGAGACCTCCGGCGTCACCGCCGACATCGTCACCCTCGCCAAGGGCCTCGGTGGCGGCTTCCCGATCGGTGCCTGCATCGGTCTGGGCCGGGCCGCGACGCTCTTCGAGCCCGGCAACCACGGCACCACCTTCGGCGGCAACCCGGTCGCCTGCGCCGCGGGCCTCGCGGTGATCGAGACCATCGAGTCCGAGGGCCTCCTCGAGCACGTCACCGTGCTCGGCCAGAAGCTGCGCGACGGTCTCGCCGCCGACCCGCGGGTCGCGCGGGTCGACGGTGAGGGCCTCTTCATCGGCGTGGTGCTCGCCGGTCTCGACTCGGGCGCCGTCGCCGCGGCCGCGCTGGAGGCCGGATTCATCCTCAACAACGCCACGCCCGAACGGATCCGGATCGTGCCCCCGCTGGTGCTCACCGACGACGACGCCGAGAGCCTGCTGGCCGCCTGGCCCCAGATCCTGGACAGAGCGGAGGGGACGAAGTGACCAGACACTTCCTCCGCGACGACGACCTCACCCCGGCCGAGCAGGCCGAGGTGCTGGCACTCGCGGCGGCGATGAAGCAGGACCCCTACGCCGCCAAGCCGCTCGCCGGTCCGGTGACCGTGGCCACGATCTACGACAAGCCGACGCTGCGCACGCAGGCATCGTTCTCCTCCGGGATCGCCGAGCTCGGCGGCCACTCGATGCTCGTCGACGGCCGCCTCGCCGGGATCGGCGAGCGGGAGTCGGTCGCCGACGTCGCCCGGGTGCTCGGCCGGCAGGCGGGCGAGATCGTGTGGCGTACGTTCGCGCAGAGCGACCTCGAGGAGATGGCCGCCCACTCCGGGGTTCCGGTCGTCAACGCCCTCACCGACGAGTTCCACCCCTGCCAGCTGCTCGCCGACCTGCAGACGCTGCAGGAGCACAAGGGGTCGCTGGCCGGACTGACCGCGGCCTTCCTCGGCGACGCCGCCTGCAACATGGGCAACTCCTGGGCGCTGGCCGGAGCGATCGCCGGGATGCACGTCCGGTTCGGTGCACCGGAGGGCTATGCGCCGGACGCGGAGGTGCTGGTCAGGGCCAAGGAGATCGCCGAGGAGACCGGCGGCTCGGTCACGGTGACCTCCGACCCGGT
The DNA here is from genome assembly GCF_042801335.1 of Nocardioides sp. NPDC057577. Taxonomy (NCBI): domain Bacteria; kingdom Bacillati; phylum Actinomycetota; class Actinomycetes; order Propionibacteriales; family Nocardioidaceae; genus Nocardioides; species Nocardioides sp. NPDC057577. Next base: position 8,957 of record NZ_JBHVGB010000060.1, read on the forward strand.
CGCAGCGGCAGCCGGGGCCGACGTACTCATCACCGACACCTGGGTCTCGATGGGCAAGGAGAGCGAGGCGGCCGCCCGGGTCGCGGTGTTCTCGCCCTACGCGCTCACCACCGAGCTGCTCGGCCACGCCGATGCCGACGCCGTCGTGCTGCACTGCCTGCCGGCTTACCGCGGCAAGGAGATCGAGGCCGAGGTGCTCGACGGTCCGCGGAGTCTGGTGTGGGACGAGGCGGAGAACCGGCGCCACGCCCAGAAGGCGATCCTGGCTTTCCTGTGGGAGCGACGATGACTACTAACGAGACCCAGCGGCCGGCGACCAAGGGTGCGCGCCAGTCCCTGATCGTGGACATCATCTGGGGCAAGGAGATCCGGTCCCAGACCGAGCTCTCCGAGGTGCTGTTCGCCCACGGGGTCAACGTCACCCAGGCGACGCTCTCGCGTGACCTGGACGAGCTCGACGCGGTGAAGGTGCGGGCACCTTCCGGTGCGCTCGTCTACGCGGTTCCGGGGGAGGGCGGTGACCGCACCGCGGTCGCCCCGGGGGAGTCGGCCAGCGGCCGGAGCAAGCTCGGCCGACTCGCCCGAGAGCTCTTGGTGAGCGCCGACGGGAGTGGGAACCTCGTGGTGCTGCGTACTCCTGCGGGGGGTGCCCAGTACTTCGCCTCCGCGATCGACCGGGCCGAGTATCCCGACATCCTCGGCACCATCGCCGGCGACGACACCGTGCTCGTCATCGGCCGCGAGCCCAAGGGCGGCGCTGCACTCGTCAACCGCTTCCTCAGCCTCGCCGGCAAGACCACAGACATCCAATAGTTTCAGAGCAAGGAGCAACATCTCGTGAGCAAGGTCCTGACCTCCCTTCCCAAGGGTGAGCGCGTCGGCATCGCCTTCTCCGGAGGCCTCGACACCTCCGTGGCGGTCGCCTGGATGCGCGACAAGGGCGCGGTGCCGTGCACCTACACCGCCGACATCGGGCAGTACGACGAGCCCGACATCTCCGGTGTCCCGGACCGCGCGATGGCGTACGGCGCGGAGATCGCGCGCGCCATCGACATCAAGCCGCAGCTCGTCGAGGAGGGCCTGGCCGCGCTCGCCTGCGGTGCCTTCCACATCCGCTCCGGTGGCCGTGCCTACTTCAACACGACGCCCTTGGGGCGTGCCGTGACCGGCACCATGCTGGTGCGCGCGATGCAGGCCGACGACGTCAACATCTGGGGTGACGGGTCGACCTTCAAGGGCAACGACATCGAGCGGTTCTACCGCTACGGCCTGATGGCCAACCCCGAGCTGCGCATCTACAAGCCGTGGCTCGACGCCGACTTCGTCCACGAGCTCGGTGGCCGCCACGAGATGTCGGAGTGGCTGGTCGCGCACGACCTGCCCTACCGCGACTCCACCGAGAAGGCCTACTCCACCGACGCCAACATCTGGGGCGCGACTCACGAGGCCAAGACGCTGGAGCACCTCGACGTCTCGCTGGAGACCGTCGAGCCGATCATGGGTGTGAAGTTCTGGGATCCGTCGGTCGCCATCGAGACCGAGGACGTCTCGGTCACCTTCGTCGAGGGCCGCCCGGTGGCGATCAACGGCAAGTCCTTCGCGTCCGCCGTGGAGCTCGTCTACGAGGCCAACGCGATCGGCGGCCGCCACGGTCTGGGCATGTCCGACCAGATCGAGAATCGGATCATCGAGGCCAAGTCCCGCGGCATCTACGAGGCGCCGGGCATGGCGCTGCTGTGGGCGGCCTACGAGCGGCTGCTCAACGCGGTGCACAACGAGGACACCATGTCCAACTACTACAACGAGGGCCGCAAGCTCGGCCGGCTGCTCTACGAGGGCCGCTGGCTCGACCCGCAGGCGCTGATGCTGCGCGAGTCGATCCAGCGCTGGATCGCCTCCCTCGTCTCCGGCACGGTCACCCTGCGGCTGCGCCGCGGCGAGGACTACACGGTCCTCAACACCGAGGGCTCGCACTTCTCCTACCACCCCGAGAAGCTGTCCATGGAGCGCGTCGAGAACGCCGCCTTCGGCCCCGTCGACCGCATCGGCCAGCTCACCATGCGCAACCTCGACATCGCCGACTCCCGCTCCAAGCTCGAGATCTACGCCGGGCACCCCCTGGACCAGGGAACGGTGCTCGTCGAGCACGGCACCCTCTTCGGCGAGCTGCCCGCCGGCGGCTTCGACCGCATCGCCGCCACCGACGGCAAGCCGCTTCCGGCCGCTCTTCCGGTCGAGGCGTCCGTCCTGGACGACACCGTCCTGGACGAGGCCGCGCTGGAGGCTGGGAACGACTGATGTCGAACACACCTGCCAACACCACCAACGAGGGCAAGCTCTGGGGCGGCCGGTTCGCCGGTGGTCCTTCGCCGGAGCTCGAGGCGCTCTCGCGCTCGACGCAGTTCGACTGGCGGCTGGCGCTCTACGACATCGCCGGGTCCCACGCCCACGCCAAGGCGCTGGGGGCGGCCGGGCTGCTCACCGGTGACGAGGAGAACGAGATCCACCGGGGTCTGGACGTCCTCGCCGACCGGTTCACGGCCGGCCGGCTGGTTCCGGCTGCCTCCGACGAGGACGTACACGGTGCCCTGGAGCGACTGCTCATCGAGGAGATCGGTCCCGACGTCGGCGGCAAGCTGCGGGCCGGGCGCTCGCGCAACGACCAGATCGCGACCCTCTTCCGGAGCTATCTGCTCGACCACGAGCGGGTGCTGCGTGGGCTCGTGCTCGATCTCATCGACGCGCTCGCCGCGCAGGCCGACGAGAACATGGGCGCGATCATGCCGGGACGTACGCACCTCCAGCACGCCCAGCCGGTGTTGCTCTCCCACCATCTGATGGCCCACGCCTGGTCCCTGTTGCGCGACGTCGATCGGCTCGCCGGCTGGCGGGCGCGGGTCGTGTGCGACTCGCCCTACGGGTCGGGGGCCCTCGCAGGGCAGTCGCTCGGTCTCGACCCCGAGCTGGTCGCCGCCGAGCTCGGCTTCACCGGGTCCAGTGCCAACTCGATCGACGGGACGGCCTCGCGTGACTTCGTCGCCGAGTTCGCCTACGTGTGCGCCCAGATCGGCGTCGACATCAGTCGGATCGCCGAGGAGATCATTCTGTGGGCGACCAAGGAGTTCGACTTCGTTACGCTGCACGACTCCTGGTCGACGGGATCGAGCATCATGCCGCAGAAGAAGAACCCCGATATCTCCGAGCTCGCTCGGGGCAAGGCCGGGCGTCTGGTCGGCAACCTGACCGGGTTGCTGACGACGCTGAAGGCGCTGCCGCTGGCCTACAACCGTGACCTGCAGGAGGACAAGGAGCCGGTCTTCGACTCCCTGGACACCCTCGAGGTGCTGCTCCCGGCCTTCACCGGCCAGGTCGCCACGCTGGTCTACAACACCGACCGGATGGCCGAGCTCGCCCCTCAGGGATTCTCGCTGGCCACCGACATCGCGGAGTGGCTGGTCCGGCAGGGCACTCCCTTCCGGATCGCGCACGAGCTCGCCGGCGCCTGCGTCCAGGCGGCGGAGAAGCGCGGCGTGGAGCTGGACGCGCTCACCGACGAGGAGTTCGCCACGATCTCGCCGGCGCTCACTCCTGACGTACGTCTGGTGCTGACCATCGAGGGCTCGGTCGCGTCCCGCGACGGTCGTGGTGGCACGGCGCCCGACAGGGTCGTCGAGCAGCTCGCCGAGCTCCGGGCCAAGGCGGCCGGGTTCCGTCCGTCGTAGTGCTCACGAGCCTGTTGGGCCAGCGCCCCGAGGTGACCGCTCCGCGGCTCCTCGGGGCGACGCTGTCCTTCGACGGGGTGAAGGTGCGGCTCACCGAGGTGGAGGCGTACGCGGCCGACGACCCCGGCTCGCACGCCTTTCGGGGCGAGACGAACCGCAACCGGGTGATGTTCGGTCCGCCGGGGCGCCTCTACGTCTACTTCACCTACGGCATGCACCATTGCGCGAACCTCGTGTGCCACCCGGAGGGCGAGCCCGGGGGCATCCTGCTGCGTGCCGGTGAGGTGATCGAGGGGATCGAGATCGCCCGGGAGCGACGTGGACCAGTACGCGATGTCGATCTCGCCCGCGGACCGGCGCGACTGTGCTCGGCGCTCGGGATCGACCTCACCATGAACGGGACCAGCGACTTCGAGCTGGATCTGGCGCCGGCCGAGACGTGGGCGGAGATCGAGGTGGCCGCCGGGCCGCGGGTCGGGCTGCGTCTCGCCCCGGAGCGACCCTGGCGGTTCTGGGTCTCCGGTGACCGGACGGTCTCGCCCTACCGGCCGGCGAAAGCCCGCTGAGAGCCGGCCGGACGGGCCGATGACCGTCCACAGGCCCGGTTCGGACCGGGGTTCTCCACAGGCCGCACAGACCCGGGCGGAACTGTCGGTGCCCCTGATCAGGATGGTGGTCGGAGGTGATCGAGATGACGGTCGCAAGGGTAGAGAAGGAGCCATCACCCGACGATGGCGAGCGGACGGGGCCGGCCGGCGGGCTGGCGACGGTCAACGAGGTGCGGTTGATCGGTCGGCTGTCGCTGGCCGCTGAGGAGAAGGACCTGCCGAGCGGAGATCAGCTGACCGCGTTCCGGGTGGTCGTGAACAGGCCACGCGACAAACGCCGGGGGAGCCGGGTGCAGATCGATGCGCTCGAGTGCCACACCTGGGTCGCCCGGGTTCGCCGAGCGGCGATGACCTGGCAGGTCGGAGACGTCATCGAGGTCAACGGCTCCCTCCGTCGCCGTTTCTTCAAGACCGGTGGCCGGCTGCAGTCGATGACAGAGGTGGAGGTGTCGTCGGCCAGACGGGTGAGCAGAGCGGCCGCCGCGACCAGGCAGGCCAGCTAGTGTCGCGACTTCTCCAGCCGCGCCGAGTCCAGGAGGCGGATGAGCACGCCAGGGTGCGGCTTGGGCTGGAAGGAGGTCGCCTTCTCCGGGAGGAGCTGCCCGATCGAGGCGGAGGAGAGGATGGTGTCGAAGGTCGGTGCCGCCAACAGCACGGCGACGTCGCGCCCCGGGCGGGCCCGCTTCAGCGCGGCGTCGACCTGGTGGGCGTGCAGCACCCGCGACGGCTGCCTGCGCAGCTCCGGGAGGACGCGGTCGTGCAGATAGCCGACATCGCCGGTGATCGGACTCGTGGCGGTGTCCACGTCGAGGGTGGCCCAGCCACGGCCGTCGCTGAGCACGATGACACCGGGTCCGAGCCTGCTCAGAGCGGCGTCGCGGCCGCCGGCGGTCCACCCGGCGCCGACGGACTCGGCCGCGGCCCGTAGGTCGCGCAGGTTCACCCCGGCCAGCACCCGATGGATCGCTCCGAGCTGCAACGGCGTGTCGTCCTGGTCGATGAGCATCGCCAGACCGAAGTCGGTCGCAGCGCCGTCGCCGGGCTCGGCGAGGCCCTGGAGCTCGGCGTAGGCAGCGTAGCGGTGGTGCCCGTCGGCGATCAGAGCCTGCTGGCTCGCCCAGGCGGTGCGCAGCTGACCGAGCAGCGCCTCGTCGGTGATCGCCCAGACGCGATGGTGCTGGCCGCCGTGGTCGTCGTACTGCTCCTCGGGAGTGCCGCTCTGCACCTGGTCGAGCAGGGCTGCGACTCCGTCGGGCGCGTGGTAGGTGAGCAGGATCGGCGCTGGGTGCACCCGCATCTGCCGCATCCGGGAGGCGAGCTGCTCGGCCTGGGCGGTGTGTACGCCCTCGTGGGGGATGACCGCGGCCTGACCGGGGTCATCGGTGCGGTGGGAGACGTCGAGGATCCCGACGACGCCACGCACGGTGATCCCGGCCGCGGTGTACTCGTGGAGGTAGAGCGCGAGGTCTCGGTGCTGGCGCAGATCGCCACGTGCCAGCCACGAGCTGATGCGGGAGGCGACCCCCCGATAGGGACGTGAGTAGAGCCGCGCGGAGGTCGGGTCCCCGATCCGCGAAGGCGCCAACGAGAGCGCTCGAAATGGCTCCAGACGCAGCGGACGCCCGAGGTACGGCGCCCTGACCACACCCGTATCGTCCATCCGCACATCGTAGGGTCACACTGGTGCCATTCGCCGAACCCCCGACTCAGAGAAGGAACAACGCGCGTTGACCAGCCATCAGTTGAAGGGCTCAGCCCAGGTGCTCGCCGCAGTCCATGACGTCGCGATGCTCGACCTCGACGGAGTGGTCTACATCGGCGGCTCAGCGGTCCGGCGCGCCCCCGAGTCGCTCGCCGCCGCCCGCGAGGCCGGGCTCAGGCTGGCGTTCATCACCAACAATGCCGCCCGGCCTCCGGCCAAGGTCGCCGACAACATCCGCAACCTCGGGATCGAGGCGACCGCCGAGGACGTGGTCACCTCGGCGCAGGCTGCCGCGCGTGTCCTGGCCGAGCGGCTCGCCCCGGGGGCGAAGGTCGTCAACCTGGGTGCCGCCGGCCTGCGCGAGCCGCTCGAAGACGCCGGCCTGGTGCCGGTGGCCGTCGACGAGGACGCCGAGGCGATCGTCACCGGCTACAACCCCGAGCTGTTGTGGAAGGACATCCTGCGCGCGGCCGTGCGGATCAAGGACGGGCTCTTCTGGGTCGCCAGCAACACCGACATGACCTTCCCGGCGGCCTACGGGATCGCGCCCGGCCATGGCGTCCTGGTCGACACCCTGCGCCGCTTCTCGGGCGTCGAGCCGGTCGTGGCGGGCAAACCGTCGCGACCGCTGCTGGACGAGACCATCCGGCGCACCGGGGCTGATCACCCGCTGATGGTCGGCGACCGGCTCGACACCGACATCGAGGGCGGTCGCAACGCCGGCATCGACACGCTGCTGGTGCTCACCGGGGTCACCGGGCTCGAGGATCTGGTCGCGGCCGAGCCGCAGCGGCGGCCGTCCTACATCTCCGCCGACCTGGGCGGGCTGTTGGAGGCCCACTCGGCGCCGGAGACCGACGGCACGGCCGCGCGGCTCGGCGGCTGGACGGCAGAGGTACGCGACGGCGAGCTGCGGGTCACCGGCGAAGGGAGCGCCGACGACTGGTGGCGGGTGGCCGCGGCCGGCGCCTGGGCTCACCTGGACGCCACCGGATCGGTGGCCACGATCGGCGCACAGGCCGTGCCGCCTCGCCCGGATGCCGGCGACGGGACGGTAGTCTCAGCCCCATGAGCGAGCAGTACTTCGACGAGACTCCGGCCGAGGCCCCGGCCATGCCGGGTGGCGCCGGCACGGCGCCGCACACCGGTGTCGCCCGCGTCGACGCCGTGCTCGAGACGCTCGACCGGCTCGACGAGCTGCCGTTGAGCGAGCACGTCGGCGTCTTCGAGGCCGCTCACACCGAGCTGCGCCGCGCCCTGGATCCCGACACCGGGGCCCACGACGCGATGGCCCGGATCGCTGCGGCCTCCGGCGAGCCCCAGCCGACCGACCAGCCCTGAGAGGCGAGCGCATGCCTCCTCGCCGCCTCCGTCTCGACGCCGAGCTGGTCCGGCGCAAGCTGGCCCGGTCCCGCGAGCACGCCAGCGAGCTGATCGCCGCCGGGCGGGTCACGGTCTCGGGGAATCGAGCCACCAAGCCGGCCACGGGCGTCACCACCGACATCGCGATCGTGGTCACCGAGGACCCCGACCGTCCGGACTTCGTCTCTCGCGGCGGGCACAAGCTCGCCGGAGCGCTCGCGGCGTTCGAACCGCTCGGGCTCTCGGTCAAGGGCCGCCGCTGCCTCGACGCCGGTGCGTCGACCGGCGGGTTCACCGACGTACTGCTGCGTAACGAGGCCAAGCAGGTCGTCGCCGTCGACGTCGGCTACGGCCAGCTCGCCTGGCGGCTGCAGCAGGACGAGCGGGTCGTCGTCCACGACCGCACCAACATCCGTGATCTCTCCCTCGACGTGATCGGCGAACCCGTCGACGCCGTCGTGGGCGATCTCTCCTTCATCTCCCTCGAGCTCGTCCTGGACGCGCTGATCGGGGTCACCAGCCCCGACGGCGACCTGGCGCTGATGGTCAAGCCCCAGTTCGAGGTCGGCAAGGACCGGGTCGGCAAGGGTGGCGTGGTCCGCGACCCGGCCCTGCGAGCCGAGGCCGTCAACGCCGTCGCCGCGGCCGCCGCCCAGCGAGGCTGGGGCGCACGCGCGGTCACCACCAGCCCGCTCCCGGGCCCGTCGGGCAACGTCGAGTTCTTCCTCTGGCTACGCCGCGGCGAGGCCACAGTGACCGAGGACGAGATCGAGGAGGCCGTCCGCGAGCAGCGCGGTCTGGAGAGCCCCGCAGCCGGGGAAGTGTCGGTGCCGTCTGAGAAGGTTGATCCGTGAGCGAGCCCGAGACCCCTGCTGGGGACCCAGCGCCTGCGGACCCGGCCGAGGTTCGGCGCGTCCTCATGCTCATCCACACCGGTCGCGAGGAGGCCCGCGAGGTTGCCCTCGCCTGTGCCAAGTCGCTCGCGGTCCACGGCATCGTGGTCCGGGTGCTGGCCAGCGAGGCCGCCGACCTGGGCATCGACCCGGCTGCGTACGAACCGAAGCTCGAGCTGGCCGCCGAGGAGCACGACGCGAGCCGCGACTGCGAGCTGGCGCTGGTCATCGGTGGCGACGGCACCATCCTGCGCGCTGCCGAGATCGTCCAGCCCCACCGCACCCCGGTGCTCGGGGTGAACCTGGGCCATGTCGGGTTCCTGGCCGAGGCGGAGTACGACGACGTCGAGTCGACGATCGAGGCGATCGTGCAGCGTCGCTACACCTCCGAGGACCGGCTCGCGCTCGAGGTCAGCGTCTTCGAGGACGGTCAGAAGGTCTTCCGGACGTTCGCGGTCAACGAGGCCAGCGTCGAGAAGGCCGCGCGCGAGCGGATGCTCGAGGTCGTCGTCGAGATCGACGGCCGGCCGCTGTCGAGGTGGGGCTGCGACGGCGTCGTCTGCGCGACCCCGACCGGTTCGACGGCCTACAACTTCTCCGCTGGCGGCCCGGTCGTGTGGCCGGGCGTCGAGGCGCTGCTGCTGACCCCGATCAGCGCCCACGCCCTCTTCGCCAGGCCGATGGTGGTGGCGCCGACCTCGGTGCTGGCCGTCGAGGTCATCTCGCGCGCCGACGGCGTCGGCGTGCTCTGGTGCGACGGTCGGCGTTCCTACGATCTGGGCCCCGGCGCCCGGATCGAGGTCACCCGGGGGGTGGAGCCTGTCAGACTCGTCCGCCTGCACCAGGCTCCGTTCACGGATCGTCTGGTGCGGAAGTTCGGACTGTCTGTGGAGGGATGGCGAGGCGCCGCGGAACGGCGTCCGTTCAGGATGAACGGAGGCGAGAATGCTTGAGGAGATCAGGATCTCCGGACTCGGGATCATCGAGTCCTCGACCCTGGAGCTCGGACCGGGGCTGACCGTGGTGACCGGTGAGACCGGCGCGGGCAAGACCATGATCGTGACCGCGCTCGGGCTGCTGCTCGGCGGCCGCGGTGACGCCGGCTCGGTCCGCAAGGGCAAGAAGGCCGCCCGGGTCGAGGGCGTCATCGACGCCCGGTCGCTGCCCGGCGTGGTCGAGGCGACCGAGGAGGCCGGGGGAGAGGTCGAGGAGGGCCGCGTCCTGGTGGCGCGCACCGTCGCCGCCGAAGGCCGGGCCCGGGCGTACGTCGGCGGAGCGACCGTCCCGGTCGCGACCCTCGGCTCGGTGACGTCGCCGCTGGTCGCCGTCCACGGCCAGTCCGACCAGCACCGGCTGCTGCAGCCGCGTGCCCAGCGCGACTCGCTGGACCGCTTCGGAGGCGACGCGGTCGCCAAGCTCATCGCGGCCTACGGCGACATCCACGCCGAGCTCCAGAAGGTGGAGCGAGAGCTCGACGAGGTCACCACCCACGCTCGTGAGCGGGCGCAGGAGGCCGACCTGCTCCGCTTCGGCCTCGGTGAGGTCGAGGAGGTTTCGCCCGAGTCCGGCGAAGATGTCACCCTCGCCCAGGAGGAGGAGAAGCTCGGCTACGCCGACACGCTGCGCACCGCCGCCGAGCAGGCTCGCGAGGCGCTCTCCTCGGAGGTCGACGCCCCCGACGCGCTGGGCGCCATCTCGGCCGCGCGCCAGGCCCTCGACGGCGTGCGTGACCACGACCCCGAGGCCGCCGGGCTGGCCGACCGCCTCGCCGAGGTCTCCTACCTGCTCTCCGACCTGGCCGCCGACGTCGCCTCCTACGCGACCGCGATCGAGACCGACCCGGCTCGGCTGTCGGTGGTCTCCGAGCGCCGCGCGGCGCTGACCGCGCTGACCAGGAAGTACGGCGAGACCATCGACGAGGTGCTCGCCTGGGCCGAGACCGGCGCCAAGCGCCTGCTCGAGCTCGACTCCGACGATGACCGGATCGAGGAGCTCCGCGCCGACCGGACCAGGCTGCGAGCAGCCCTCGCCGAGGCCGGCCTGGCGCTGTCGGACGCCCGTGCCGACGCGGCCGGAGCCCTGGCGGAGGCGGTCAGCGACGAGCTCACCGGCCTGGCCATGCCCCATGCCCGATTGGTGGTGGACGTACGCCAGAAGGAGACCGACGCGCCTGCATCGGAGGACGAGCCACACGCGCCGCTGAAGGTCGGTTCAGGCAAGAACGGCCGCTGGCTGCGCTACGGCTCCAACGGCCTCGACGAGGTCGAGCTGCTGCTGGCCGCCAACACGGGTTCGGAGCCCCGTCCGCTCCACAAGGGTGCCTCCGGTGGTGAGCTCTCCCGGGTGATGCTGGCGATCGAGGTGGTCCTGGCGGCGACCAGCCCGGTCCCGACCTTCGTCTTCGACGAGGTCGACGCCGGCGTCGGCGGCACCGCCGCGGTCGAGATCGGTCGCCGTCTCGCCCACCTGGCCCGCACCGCCCAGGTCCTGGTCGTCACCCATCTGCCCCAGGTCGCCGCCTTCGCCGACCACCATGTCGCCGTCGAGAAGACCAGCGACGGGGTGGTCACCAGCTCCGGTCTGACGGTCCTTGGCGACGAGTCCCGCGAGCTCGAGCTCTCCCGCATGCTGGCCGGGCTGACGGCTTCCGACACGGCCATCGCGCACGCCCGCGAGCTCCTCGAGGTGGCCCGCGCGGCGAAGGCCTGACCCCGCCGAAACCTCGGTTCTGGCGACCCGAGTCGGTCGTTGTGGCGAACGACACACGCCACAACGACCGATTCGCCCGCCAAACGCGCGCATTCGGCCGCCACGACGACCGACTCGCCGGATGGGAGATCCGGGGACGCGCCGTGGCGCCGGGGGAGGATTGGCGGGACATGAGACTGCCTACTCGCCAGATTCCCTCCGTGCTCCCGGGCATCCGCGGCACGCTCCGCTCGGGGCGGCCGACCAGGGCGCTGATCCCGCGGCTCAAAGAGGGCGACATCGCGGTCATCGACCACGTCGACCTGGACCGGACCACCGCGCTGGCGATCGTCGCCAAGGGCGTGATCGCCGTGGTCAACGCCCAGCCGATGGTCTCGGGCCGCTACCCCAACCGGGGCCCGCAGACGCTGGCCGACGCCGGGATCGAGCTGATCGACAAGATCGGCGAAGCCGGGTTGGAGAAGCTGGTCGACGGGCGCAAGGCCCGGATCCTCGACGGTGAGATCTTCGACGGTGAGCAGCTGCTGACCTCGGGCCGCGCGCTCGACCAGGAGTCCCTCGACCACGACCTCGAGGACGCCAAGCGTGGCCTGAGCTCCCACCTGGAGCTCTTCACCCACAACAGCAGCGAGCTGCTCAAGCGCGAGGAGGAGGTGCTGCTGCACGGCAGCGGCGTACCCCCTCTGGACACGCCGCTGGCCGGTCGGCCGGTCGTCGTGGTCGCCGACCATCCTGACCTGGGCCGGCTCCTGGGCGACCTCGCCGGCTTCCTGCGCGAGCAGCGCCCGGCCGTCATCGCGGTGGGTCCCGCGGCGAAGAGGCTGACCAAGAAGCAGGTACGCCACGCCGTGATCGTCCTGGGCCCCGATACCGACACCTACCCCGAACCGAAGGTGCTCACCAGCGCAGCCGAGGTCGTCCTCGCGCCCGGCGCCTCCGCGAGCGAGAACGCCACCGAGCTCCTCGACCGGATCGGCGTGCAGCCGAAGCGGTTCGAGTCCGCCCTCGCCCCCGACGACGCCGCCCTGCTGGTCGCCTACGCCCAGCACCCCTCGCTGGTGGTCGGGGCCGGGCTCAGCACCACGCTGACCGACTTCCTCGAGGACCAGCGCCCGGGCCTGGCCGGCACCTACCTGACCCGGCTCGCGCTCGGCCCGACGCTGATCGACGCCTCCGCGGTGCCGGCCGTGCGCCGCAAGGATCCCCGCAGCCGCCGGCTCGTCCTCCCGGTCCTGGCCGCGGTGACGGCGCTGGCGATCGGTGTGCCCGCCGGCATCTGGGCCGCCGACCACGATCTCACCGCGATCGGCACCGGAATCGTGAGCAGAGCCGGCGACGGGGCCGCGGCGAGCCCCACCTCCGGCGAGAGCGAGACGAAGGGCGCGAAGGATCCCCAGCAGAGCGCCGAGGCCCAGTTCGTCGCCGAGGCCGGCGACGCGCTCCTGCCCGGCCGGCTCACCGGCCAGAAGGTCGCCGTCGTCACCCTTCCCGGCGCCAACCAGAAGGCGGTCGCAGCGCTCGCCGGCAACATCGAGGCGGCCGGCGGCGAGACGACGGGAGTGCTCGACGTACGACCGAATCTGCTGGACCCCGACCGCAAGCAGTATGTCGACAGCCTGGCCACCCAGCTGGTCAAGCAGCTGGGCCGCGGCGACGCGGGGCAGGCGACCTACCAGCGGATGGGCCAGGTGATCGGAGAGACCTACGCCGGCACCAAGCCGCCCCCAGCGTTCGACCAGCCCGCCAAGACCGCCGCTGTGGCGTTGCTCACCGGCGACCTGGTCAAGGCCCAGGGACGACCGACCGGCCCGGCAGGCCTCGTCCTGGTCGTCCTCGGCGAGGACAGCGAGGACACGACCGCGGTCGAGGGCCTGGTCGAGGGCTTGGGCGCGACCACGAAAGGCCTGGTCGTCACGGCACCCACAGAATCTGAGACCCTCGAGACGCTCCGCGCCAACGACTGGCCGGGCTGGTTCGCGTCGGTCGACGGCATCGAGACCACCACCGGTCAGATCGCCGCTCCGCTCGCGCTGGCTCGACAGACCAGCCAACAAGGTGGCGATTTCGGTGCGTCAGGTTTCGGTGGCCTGCTGAAGCATTGATAGGATTGAGGCCCATGAAGTCGGCGAGCTTGACCAAGCACATTTTTGTCACCGGGGGCGTCGCCTCCTCATTGGGAAAGGGCCTGACGGCATCGTCCCTCGGCCGCCTTCTCCGTTCGCGTGGCCTGAGCGTGACCATGCAGAAGCTGGACCCGTACCTCAACGTGGACCCCGGCACGATGAATCCGTTCCAGCACGGTGAGGTCTTCGTGACCAACGACGGTGCCGAGACCGATCTCGACATCGGCCACTACGAGCGGTTCCTCGACACCGACCTGGTCGGCCACGCCAACGTGACCACCGGGCAGGTCTACTCCAACGTGATCGCCAAGGAGCGCCGCGGCGACTACCTCGGCGAGACCGTCCAGGTGATCCCGCACATCACCGACGAGATCTCCGAGCGGGTCCTGGCCATGCACGGTCCCGAGATCGACGTGGTGATCACCGAGATCGGCGGCACCGTCGGCGACATCGAGTCGCTGCCGTTCCTCGAGGCCGCCCGCCAGGTGCGCCAGCGCCTCGGCCGCGACAACGTCTTCTTCGTGCACGTCTCCCTGGTGCCCTACATCGGCCCGTCCAAGGAGCTGAAGACGAAGCCGACCCAGCACTCGGTGATGGCGCTGCGCCAGATCGGCATCCAGCCCGACGCCATCGTGTGCCGTGCCGACCGCGAGCTGCCCGAGGGCATCAAGCGCAAGATCGCGCTCATGTGCGATGTCGACGAGGACGCCGTGGTGACCGCCGCCGACGCCCCGAGCATCTACGACATCCCGAAGGTGCTCCACCGCGAGGGCCTGGACGCCTACGTCGTGCGCAAGCTCGACCTGCCCTTCCGCGACGTCGACTGGGCGCTGTGGGAGGACCTGCTCCGCCGGGTGCACCACCCCAAGGAGGAGCTCACCATCGGGCTGGTCGGCAAATACATCGACCTTCCCGACGCCTACCTGAGCGTCGGCGAGGCGCTGCGCGCCGGCGGCTTCGCCAACGAGGCCAAGGTCAACATCCGCTGGATCCCCTCCGACGAGTGCGAGACCCCCGAGGGCGCCGCCAAGAACCTCCACGACGTCGACGCCGTCTGCGTTCCCGGCGGCTTCGGCATCCGTGGCCTGGAGGGCAAGCTCGGCGCGCTGACCTACACCCGCACCCACCAGATCCCCACGCTCGGCCTGTGCCTGGGGCTGCAGTGCATGGTCATCGAGTACGCCCGCAACGTGCTCGGCCTGGAGAAGGCCGACTCCACCGAGTTCGACGCCGAGACCCCCGAGCCCGTCATCGCGACGATGGAGGAGCAGAAGGCGTACGTCGAGGGCGCGGGCGACCTCGGTGGCACCATGCGCCTGGGCCTCTACCCGGCCGAGCTCAAGAAGGGCTCGATCGCGGCCGAGGTCTACGGCGAGACCTCCATCGAGGAGCGTCACCGCCACCGCTACGAGGTGAACAACTCCTACCGCGACCAGCTCGAGGACGCCGGCCTGGTCTTCTCCGGCCTCTCGCCCGACAACCAGCTCGTCGAGTTCGTCGAGCTGCCCCGCGACGTTCACCCCTACTACGTCTCCACCCAGGCCCACCCCGAGCTCCGCTCGCGGCCGACCCGCCCGCACCCGCTCTTCGCCGGGCTGGTCAAGGCGGCCCTGGACCGGCAGAAGGAGCAGCGGTTCCCGATCGACGAGTCGAACCTGCGCCGCGAGGTCAACGAGGTCGAGCTGCCGGAGTCCGAGCCCGCGTCGATGTGAGGAACGAACATCGGCGCAACGCGAGGAGGTCGAGCGAGCGCAGCGGGTGAGCTTGCGAACCCGCGGAAGCGGGTCGAGACACAATGTCGACGCCTGAGATCGACTGACAGAGCCCCTGGGGCCGGCGGACGCCGGCCCCAGGGGCTCTGAGTCTGTCCTAGCGACGTACCTCGCCGGTCGGCTTCACCTCGCCGCGCCATGCACCGGTCGCGGTGCCGCGGTTCTCGATGAAGTCCTTGAACCGTTCGAGATCGCCCTTCGCCCTCATGTCGACGATCTTGAGCACGTCACCGGTTTTCTCGACAGCGCCCTCGGGCTCGTACTCCAGGCGGAGCGTCACCTTGGTCGTGTTCGCCATCTGATCCGGGGTGAAGGACACCGTCCCCTTGTTCTTGGCGCCCTCCACGGCGCGCCAGGTGATGCGGTCATCGGGAACCTGGTCGACGATCTCGGCGTCCCACTCGCGGGTCACACCGCCGATCTCGGCCTTCCAGTGCAGGTGCTTGTCGTCGAGCTGCTGGACCGACTCGACGCCCTCCATGAACTGGGGGAACGACTCGAACTGGGTCCACTGGTCGTACGCGGTGCTGACCGGGACTGCGACCTGGACGCTCTTCTCGATGGTGCTCATGTCGTAACTCCTTCTCGGTTGCGTACGACATTTGGGTACCCGCCACTCTCGCGGGCCATACCTTTTCGACTCACAGCGCGCGGGCTGCGACCTGCCGTGAGTGCACGTCGGCCATGCGGATGATCGTCTGGCGTACGAACGGGACCAGCGTGTCGCCCTCGCAGGCGGCCCGCGCGGTGGCGGCGACGTCCTCGCCGGCCTGTGCCGGGTAGAACCGCAGCTGGAGGCCGTAGGCGAGCAGCCCGCCGCCGCGGATCTCGCGCACGGCCTCGAGGTAGCGCTGGGCGTACGGCGCCAGGATCTCGTCCTGGCCGGGCCGCCAGAACGCCGAGCTCAACCCGTAGGCGCTGTCGGTGCGCGGCAGCCGACGCTCGACCATGGTCACCTGCCAGGCCTCCTCCTTCGCCTCCGCGAGCGGCTGTGCGGTGCGTACGGCCAAGGCACTGACCCACGACTCGGGGTCTGGGTCGCGCGCCTCCAGCGCGGCGACCGCCTCGGCGTCGTAGTCGCCCGTCTCGGCACGTCGTCCGAGCAGCCGCCAGGCCACCTGTACGTCCTCGGTGGCCCCTTCCTCGGCGAGCGCGAGCTGCTCGGGTGTAAACGCGTGCGCGGCGAGGACGCGGAGAGCGGTGTCGCGGTTGGCCGGGTCCACGGCGAGCGCCGCGGCCGCTTCGGCGACCAGCGCGCGCTGCTCTGCGACGCGCTCGGGCGCCGTCCACAGCTCGGCGGCGGTGACCGCCATGCTCAGGAACTCGCCGGTGACCTGCGGGTTGCGCTCGCGCTCGAGGACCGAGAGGACGCGCGAGACGACCTCGGGGCCGGCGATATCGCCGCGGAACAAGGCGGACCAGGCGCTGTTGACCGCGACCGCCCGTGCCACCGCGTCGGGCAGCAGACCGGCGTTCTGGCCGAGCCAGGCCTCGCTGGCCTCGTCCGAGCGCACCGCCGCGAAGGTCACGTCGGTCGCGTTGACCAGGTGTGCGGCCGCCTCGGGGAGCGAGACCGCGACGGGCTCGCCCGCCACGGTGACCGGGGTGGTCGCCAGCAGCGCGCCGGAGGCGTCGTAGGAGGCGATGTCGAGCCGGTGCGGACGCACGGTCCCGTCGGCACCGGTGACCGAGACCTTGCCGTCGGCGAGGGTGATCACGTCGGTGCCGGCGTGGTCGAGCCACGCGGTGGTCCAGTCGGAGAGATCCTTGCCCGCCGCCGCGCCGAACGCGCTCATGAGGTCGGACAGGACCGTATTGCCGTAGGCGTGCTCGGCGAAGTAGGCCTGCAGCCCGGCCAGGTAGGCATCCTCGCCGATGTAGGCGTGCAGCTGCTGCAGCACCGCCTGGCCCTTCATGTAGGTGATCGCGTCGAAGTTGGCCATCGCGACGTCGACGCGGGGAACCACCCCGCGGATCGGGTGGGTGGCGGGCGTCGCGTCGATGTCGTAGCCCGCCTTCTTCTCGGTGAGCGCGATCGAGGCCCACACGTCGGCGTAGTCGGGGAGCGCGGCCGAGGCCCACACGGCCGCCCAGGAGGCGAAGGCCTCGTTGAGCCACAGGTCGTCCCACCAGCGCATCGTGACCAGGTCGCCGAACCACATGTGGGCCATCTCGTGCAGGACCACGTTGGTGCGCTCGGTGCGGTCGGCGTGGGTCGGCGCCGTGCGGAAGAGGAACATGTCGCTGTGGGTGACCGCGCCCCAGTTCTCCATCGCGCCACCCATGTCAGGCACGAAGATCTGGTCGTAGCGTCGCTGCGGGAACGGCATCCCGAACTTCGTGCCGAACCAGGCCAGCCCGTGCTCGGTGACGTCGAGGATCTCCTCGCGGTCCCGCTCGAGCTGGCTCGCCAGCGACTGACGGGCATAGAGTCCCAGGTCGTAGCCGCCGCGCTCGGCACGGACCTCGACGAACGGCCCGGCGTTGACCACCACGACGTACGTCGAGAGCGGGGGAGTGTCTTCGAAGACCCAGGTCCGCGCGCCGGCTGCCGGGTCGGAGACCTCCGCGGGCGCGGAGTTCGACAGCACGGTCCACTGGTCCGGCGCGGTCACGGTGAACCCGTGCACCGCCTTGAGGTCCGGCTGGTCGAAGCAGGCCCACAGCCGGCGGGCGTCGTCGGGCTCGAAGGAGGTCCACACGTAGACGTTGCCGTCGGAGGGGTCGACGGTGCGGAGCACGCCCTCGGAGGCGGCGGTGTTGGACTGGGAGGCGGTCACGACCAGGGTGTTGGCCTCGGCGAGGTCCTCGAGCGGGATCCGCCCGGCGCTGATCGTGGCGAGATCGAGCGCGGTGCCGTTGAGCATGGCCGCCGAGACCTCG
Source organism: Nocardioides sp. NPDC057577 (assembly GCF_042801335.1). Lineage (NCBI taxonomy): Bacteria > Bacillati > Actinomycetota > Actinomycetes > Propionibacteriales > Nocardioidaceae > Nocardioides > Nocardioides sp. NPDC057577. The sequence goes on from NZ_JBHVGB010000060.1 coordinate 26,731, forward strand.
GCCACGCAGTCGACGAACGTGCTCGAGCCCGGGGTGGCGGAGAAGGTGATCGTGGAGACGCTGGAGAGCGTCTCGCCCTCCAGCAGCCCGGTCAGGTCGAGCGAGATGTCGTAGCGCTCGACGGTGACCGTGGCGGCCCGTTCGGCCGCCTCCTCCTGGGTCAGTGAGGCAGGGGCGGCGGGGGAGGTCTCAGACATGAGCCGAGGGTAGCCTCGGGCCATGACACCGGACGCAGGATTTTCCGACTCGACGGCCGATACCCACGGGCCGCTCACCGAATGGGACGTCCCCGAGAGCTGGCCGGTGGTCTCGAGCGAGGACCTTCATCGTGACGGCTGGGTGGTCGCGCTCCGCGCCGACCGGATCAACCGGCCCGGCCACGAGGACGAGGAGCCGTTCCGGCGCCTGGTCGTCGAGCACCCTGGTGCCGCGGTCGTGCTGGCCCTGGACGAGGACGAGCGCGCCCTGGTCATCACCCAGTACCGCCATCCCGCCCAGCGGCGCTTCGTCGAGCTGCCGGCCGGCCTGATCGACTTTCCCGGCGAGGACCCGCTCGACGTCGCCGTACGCGAACTGCGCGAGGAGGTGGCCCATGAGGCGGCCGAATGGACGCCGCTGCTCTCGACCTACGCCACGCCCGGGCTCACCGAGGAGATCCACCACTTCTTCCTCGCCCGCGGCCTGACCGCGACCGACCGCGACGGCTTCGAGCTCGAGCACGAGGAGGCCGAGATGAGCATCCACTGGGTGCCGTTCGAGGAGCTCCTGGAGGCGGTGCTCACCGGCAAGGCGACCGACTCGCCGGTCGTCCAGGCCGTGCTTGCGTACGCCGCCCTCAAGTCGCGTGGCAGAGTCTGATCAGGCGCCCGGTCAGGACCGAGTTACGTGGTTTTGGTGACTTGCGCCACACCGGGTTAGACATGCCGCATCAGGCGGCGAACATCCGGCTGACCCGTAACCCACGGACCACCACATTCAGGGGAAGAAATGAGAATCGGCGTACCCAAGGAAGTCAAGAACCACGAGTACCGGGTGGCGATCACCCCCTCGGGTGTCCACGAGCTGGTGGCCAACGGCCACGAGGTCTTCGTCCAGGCCGGTGCCGGTGTCGGCTCCTCGATCTCTGATGCCGAGTACGCCGCGGTCGGCGCGAAGATCCTCGGCGACGCGGACGAGACCTGGGGCAACGCCGACATGGTGCTCAAGGTCAAGGAGCCGGTCGCGGAGGAGTACCACCGCCTGCGCGATGGCCTGACCCTGTTCACCTACCTCCACCTGGCCGCCGACAAGCCGCTGACCCAGGAGCTGCTGGCCAAGAAGGTCACCGCGATCGCGTACGAGACCGTCGAGCTGCCCAACCGGGCGCTGCCGCTGCTCTACCCGATGTCGGAGGTCGCCGGCTGCCTGGCGCCCCAGGTCGGCGCCTACAACCTGCTCAAGGCCCAGGGCGGCCGCGGCACGCTGATGGGCGGCGTCGGCGGTGTCGCCAACGCCAAGGTCGTCATCATCGGTGCCGGTGTCTCCGGGCAGAACGCCGCCAACATCGCGCTCGGGATGGGCGCCGACGTGACGCTGCTCGACACCGACCTGGAGAAGCTGCGGATGTCGTTCTGGCGCTACTCCAACCAGGTCCACGGGCTCGCCTCCAACAAGCTCGCGCTCGAGGAGCAGGTGCTCCAGGCCGACCTGGTCATCGGCGCCGTGCTGATCCCCGGCGCTGCCGCGCCGAAGCTCGTCACCAACGAGCTGGTCTCGCGGATGAAGCCCGGCTCGGTGCTCGTCGACATCGCCATCGACCAGGGCGGCTGCTTCGAGGACTCCCACGCCACCACCCACGCGGACCCGACCTACCAGGTCCACAACTCGACCTTCTACTGCGTGGCCAACATGCCCGGTGCGGTCCCGAACACGTCCACCTACGCGCTCACGAACGCGACGATGCCGTACGCCGTCGCGCTTGCCAACAAGGGCTGGACCCAGGCGCTGCGTGACGACGCCGCGCTCGCCAAGGGCCTCAACACCCACGCCGGCCAGCTCACCAACGCCCCCGTCGGCGAGGCCGTCGGGATCGACGCGGTCGCGCTCGACTCCGTCCTGGCCTGAGGTAGGAACCCGCCGAGTCGGCTCGTTCTGACAGCTGAATCTGCCGAGTCGGCTCGTCATGACG
>NZ_JBHVGB010000061.1:0-28851 GCF_042801335.1 Nocardioides sp. NPDC057577
GGTCCTTGCCGCGCTTCTCGTTGTCCTCTTGTCCCCGAAGCGACCGCCCGTGACGCCAATTTGTTGCTATCTTGTGGTGCGACACGAGCATTGATGAGCGTCTCAGGTGTATGTCATTCGGGGAGGCATCGACGTGACGGACCCATTCTTCGCTGCGCTGCGGGCACGTCGCCCGGACGTCGACATCGTCATCCTGCCGCCGACCGATCCTCCCGGGCTCTCCTCCGAGGCGACGGCTGATGAGCTGAGCCGGTCATCACAAGCAGTGGACGCCACCGTCGCGGCCATCGCCGCCCGCATGCCGGAGCCGACCTCGGACGGACCCAGGTGGGAGGCGTACAACCGCGAGAACGTACGCCGCTGGGGCCGGCTCGAGGCGCGGACAGCGGACGGCGGAGCGATCCTGGCCAGCCTCGACCAGGCGTTCCGAGACGCGAGGTGGCACTCCACGGTCGCGGTGAGGGCATTCCATCGATGGACCGCTTCACAGGCGGAGGTCCAGATCGTCGGCACCTGGTCCGAGAGCCATCACGGACTCGTGGTGACCGTGACCGGCCGAGTTCTCCGTCCTGCGGCAGACGTGGCGGAGGCGCTGACATGACGCTGCACGTCGAACCCGCCAAGGTCCGGTCCACGGCTGCCGCATGGGATACCGAGAATCTCCATCTCACCGCTGCGGCGAAGCAGATCAGCGGTGCCGGCGCAGGTGGTTTCACGCCCACCGTGTCGAGTCTCGTCGGTCAGTTCATCGAGGCCTGGCAGGCGATCGCGACGAAGTCCGCCCGCTCCGCCGAGTCCCAGGCCGACGGGCTGAGGAGCACCGCGATCGGCATCCTCGAGACCGACGCGAAGACCGATATCAACGCATCCTTGGTGCTGAGCAGCATCAAGGAGATCCGGTGACCATCACCGTCTCCCTGCCCCCGAGGCCGAGCGAGACGCCCGAGTTCACCGCGGACGGCCAGAAGGTGCAGGAGATGGGATCGACCCTGCGTACCTCCTCGTCGATCTTCGACGACCACGGCTCGTTCGTCGGTGGAAAGGCCAAGGACTCCGGCCTCCTGGACGGCCGGGCGGCCGCCGCGTACGGGCAAGCACTCAACCCCATCGGCAAGCACGCCGATGCCTGCTCGCTGGCGCTGCGCGCCGCGGCCAACGCCGTCCTCGGTCATGGCGACGACCTGGTCGACCTCGAGCGACGTCATCAGGATCTCAAGGGCGAACGAGAGCGCCTGGCCCGCCAGGTCGACGAGCTCACCGCCCGAGCCAACCCGCTGCCGACCGACGACGCCGAGCTGGCGACCCTCAAGTCGGACTGCGATCGCTGCACCAGCCAGGTCGAGACGTACGAGTCCGATCTGGTCAAGTGGGCCGAGGACCTCGAGGCCAGCGAGGAGAAGGTCGCGGCTGCGCTCCGCGATGCGATGACCGAGCAGCAGGTCGACCAGAAGTACGGCGGGGTCGCCGACCCCGCGGACGCCGCCAGGGACTCGATGCCGACGGGCAAGGACCCCGAGGCGGTCAAGGCGTGGTGGGACGGCCTCACCGACGAGCAACGAGCGGGCATGACCGCCGCGTACCCCGAGATCGTGGGGAACACCGACGGCATCCCGGCGGCGGCCCGCAGCGACGCGAACACGATCTCCCTCGACCGCGACCTCGCCGAGCTCGGCGCCATCCCCGAGGACCAGCGCACCGAGGACGAGCAGACCCGCTACGACAACGCGAAGGCCGCAGACGTCGCGCGTGACAAGATCGAGAGATCCAAGGACCCGATGACGAACGAGCACTACGAGGCCCAGGTCTACATCTATGACCCGATGGCGTTCGGCGGCGACGGACGGGTCGCGATGGCGGTCGGCGACCTCGACACGGCGCGCAACGTATCGGTCAGCGTGCCGGGGCTGACCACCGACATGGAGTCGGCCCAGTCGAATGCCGAGAACGTGATCAATCTCCATCAGGCAGCGTCCTTCGAGGGCGGCACCAGCACCGCCACCATGTTCTGGATCGGCTACGACGCACCCAGCGGAGCGGACACCGCCGGTGTGGCGACCGAAGGCATGGCCACGGCCGGCGGAGAGCGGCTCGCCGACACCCTCGACGGCCTCAACGCCATGCGGTCCGACGAGTTCCACCTCACTGCCATCGGCCACAGCTATGGGTCGACCACCGTTGCCCACGCGATGACCGACCACCACCCCGGTGCCGACGACGTCGTCCTGCTGGGCAGTCCCGGCGCCGGCGACGATGCCGACTCCGCCGGCGACCTCGGCGTCGGGTCGGGACATGTCTTCGTCGGTACGAACAGCGAGGACCTCGTCGGCCGGTTGGGACAGACGGGATGGGTCAGCCCCGCGGCCGTCGGCGCGGGTGTGCTCACCGGCCCCCTCGGCGGCGTCGTCGCCCAGATGGCCGGCGCCGGCCTCGGCCACAACCCGGCCGAGGACGACTTCGGTGCCGTACGCTTCCAGGCCGAGAGCACCAGCAGAGGGTCGATCCCCAACATCGACGACCACGTCAAGTACTACGACCACGACACGGAGTCACTCGCCAACATGGCCCACATCGTCAACGGCCAGTACGACGAGGTCGTACGCGCCGGGCAAGTGCACGACCCGTGGTATCGCGGTCCGGTCGACCCCGAGAGCGACCGCACCCCGACCAGCCCCGACACGGACGGCCGATGACCGCCCGGATCCTGGCCGCGACGGCAGCGGCACTGACGATCCTGCTTGCCGGAGGATGTGGTGGAGTGAGCGACAAGACCTACGCCGAGCTCGAACAGCAGCGAGAGGACGTACTCACGTGGGCGCGCGAGCTGTCGGCCGTTGCCTCGACGACACTTGCCACCTCGCCCAAGGACGCCACGGAGGCGTACGACGGCGTCGACCAGAAGGGGTTCTCGGACAAGTACGAGTCGTACAAGTACAACGTCCAGGCCGACTTCGCCACGGAGCAACAGGACCCGCTCGACGCGCTGCGCGACGAGCTCGAGGAGTTCAGCCCGACGTTCAGCGGAAACTCGCTGCGGCTTTCGCACGGTGACCTGACCGCCCACTTCCAGACCTATCCGAAGGCCCCCGGGGCGGTCGGCCTCGTCGTCGAGGGGCCCCCGATCGAGATCGACCAGGAAGACATGAGCGACTGGGACGGCTTCGTCGTCGGCGAACCGGTCGACCTGCAATGACGACCCGGTAAAGTCTGTGTATGACCACCGCCGCCGAGCCGACCGAGTCCACCGCCTTCCTCCCCGGAGGAGTCGAGCTGGCCTACGACACGTTCGGCAGTCCCAGCGCTGATCCGCTGCTGTTGATCATGGGTCTCGGCGGCCCGATGACCTGGTGGAACACCGAGCTGTGCGAGCAGCTGGCCGAAGCCGGGTTCTACGTGGTCCGCTACGACAACCGCGACATCGGCCACTCCTCGCCACACCCGTCCGACGACCGGATCACGCTCGCGAGGCTGGCCCGGGCGTTCGTGGGCCTGCCGACCCCATCGCCGTACGCCATGGACGACCTCGCCGACGACGCGGCCGCGCTGCTGACCCACCTCGGCATCGACTCCGCGCACGTGTGGGGTGTGTCGATGGGCGGGATGATCGCCCAGACCCTCGCCATCCGCCACCCCGACCGGGTGCGCTCGGTCTGCTCGATGATGTCCACCACCGGGCGTCGCGGCGTCGGCTTCCAGCACCCGACCCTGCTGCCCGCGCTGGTCATCAAGAAGCCCGGCCTGGAGGGCTACATCGAGCGCCAGATCAAGGGCGGCCTCCAGATCGGCTCCCCCGGCTTCCCGGAGCCCGAGGACGAGGTACGCCGGCGGGCGATCGACACCTGGAACCGCGGCGTCAGCGGCCCTGCCGTCGCACGGCAGATGCTCGCCGTGCTGACCCAGCCCGACCGCACCGCTGACCTCGGGAACATCAAGGTTCCGTTCAGCGTCATCCACGGCCTGACCGACAAGATGGTCCACGTCTCCGGCGGCCGGGCGACCGCCGCGGCCGTCCCCGGCGCCGAGATCACCCTGTTCAAGGGCATGGGCCACGACCTGCCCCGAGCACTGTGGCCCGCCTTCATCAAGGTCGTGCGCCGCACGGCCGACCGAGCCGCCGACCGCACCCTCACCGCGTAGCGGATGCGCGCCACGGTCCCCGAGGGCGAGTCGGGCTCGCTGCTCGCGAGGGCGCTCGCGGACGTCGCCGAGCCGATCGAGGACGAGGCGGTGACGGCGAAGCTCCTCGACGCCGCCGCCGAGCAGTTCCGTCGGATCGGGATCAGGCGGACCACCATGGAGGAGGTCGCGAAGCGCGCCGGGGTCGCCCGGATCACCGTCTACCGCCGCTTCGCCAACAAGGACGCGCTGGTCGAGCAGGTCGTACGCCGCGAGTTCCGGCGCTACTTCGACCAGTTCGTGCTCGACATCGCCGATGCCGCCGACGCCGCCGAGCGCGTCGAGATCGGCTTCGCCAGCGCGATGCGGGCGATCCGCGGCAACCCGCTGATCGGCGGCCTGCTCACCGTCGAGACCGACTCGCTGGTGCACTCGATCGTCGGCGACGGCGGCCGCACCGTGGCCACGATCGCGCACTTCGTCGCCGGCCAGCTGCGCCGCGAGCAGCGAGCCGGCAACGTACCCGCCGAGGTCGAGGTCGACCTCGTCGCCGAGCTGATGGTCCGCACCTCGACCTCGTTCCTGGTCACCCCGAGCGAGGTCGTCGACATCGACGACGAGGCGCAGCTGCGCTCGCTCGCCCGGCTGTTCCTGGTGCCGCTGATCGCACCCACCGGCCGCCCGGGATAGGCCCCGCAGAATCGCCCTCGCTCCCGCCCCGGGGATACCGTGAGCACCATGCACGACCACGGCTCCCTGCCCGCGCTCGGTTGGTCCGAGTTCTTCACCACCTGGAGTCTCCAGCCCGGCTGGCTCCTCGCCGTGGTCATCCTCGCCGCGGGCTATCTCACGCTCCGCAACGCCGCCGGTCCGGCCTCGACGGTCCAGGGCTGGCGGGTGGCGTCGTTCCTGACCGGGCTCGGCCTGATGTACGTCGTGGTCGCCTCGGCCATCAACGGCTACGCGATGGCGCTGGCCTGGATGCACATGGTGCTCCACCTGACGCTGATCATGGTCGTGCCGACGCTCCTGGTGCTCGGGCACCCGCTCACCGTCATCGCCGAGACCGGCCCGCGTGCCGAGCGGGCGATGCGCTCGCTCCCGGTCACCATCCTGATCCACCCGATCACCGGCACCCTGCTCTACTCGGTGGTCATCATCGGCACCCACCTGTCCGGCTTCATGGACGCGATGGCGCAGAGCACGCCGCTGATGGTCGGCGAGCAGGTGCTCTACGTCGTCGCCGGCTTCCTCTTCCTCACGGGCGCGATCGGCGAGGAGAAGGTGCGCTCCGACCTGCCCTATCTGGGCCGGATCGCGCTCCTCGTGGTCGGCATGGTGCCCGACACGATCGTGGGGATCGTGATGCTGCAGACCGAGCGCGACCTCTACCCGGTCTACTCCGCCGCGCGACCCGAGTGGGCGCCCGACGCGGTGCGCGACATCCAGACCGCCGGCGGCCTGATGTGGGCCGGCGGCGACGGCGGCATGATGTTGCTCGCCATCGGGCTGGTCATCGCCGTCGTCTCCTCACCCAAGCGCCGGGTCAAGATGACCGGCCGCTTCCTCGATGGCGTACGCAGCAGCCGGCTCGCCCAGGAGAGCGCGCGTGGAATGCCCGAGGGCCCCGCCGAGCCGGGATCCGTGGATCCCGACAGCGACGAGGCCCTCGATGCCTACAACGCGATGCTGGCTCGGATGAACCAGCAGCACTGAGCGCGTCGGTTGAGCGTCAGTTGACGCGCAGGCCCGACTCGGTGTCGAAGACGTGGACGTCCTCGGGGTCGGTGGTGACGTAGATCGTGTCGCCCTTGCTGACGTGGTCCTTGGAGGAGACCCGGACGATCAGGGTCGACGGGACACCCTCGACGTCGCTGGTCCCGTAGACGTAGGAGTCGGAGCCGAGCTCCTCGACGACGGTGACCTGGACCGGCAGCCCGCCCTGGCCCTCGCCGATGACCCGGAAGCTCTCCGGGCGCACGCCGATGGTGATCTCGCGCGGCAGGTCGGAGGCACCGACGGGGACGACGTACTCCCCGATCTTGGCGCCGCCGTCGGCCGAGGTGGCCTTGATCAGGTTCATCTGCGGCGAGCCGATGAAGCCGGCGACGAAGAGGTTGACCGGCTTGCGGTAGAGGTTGAGCGGGGTGTCGACCTGCTGCAGCTCGCCGTTGCTCATCACCGCGACGCGGTCGCCCATCGTCATCGCCTCGACCTGGTCGTGGGTGACGTAGACGGTGGTGATGCCGAGGTCGGCCTGGAGCTTGGCGATGTCGGTGCGGGTCTGCACGCGCATCTTGGCGTCGAGGTTGGAGAGCGGCTCGTCCATGCAGAAGACCTGCGGCTGGCGGACGATCGCGCGGCCCATGGCGACGCGCTGGCGCTGACCACCGGAGAGCGCCTTCGGCTTGCGGTCGAGGTAGTCGGTCAGGCCCAGGGTCTTGGCGGCCTCGGCGACGAGCTTGTCGCGCTCGGCCTTCGGGACCTTGGCCATCTTCAGCGAGAACGCCATGTTCTCGGCGACGCTCATGTGCGGGTAGAGCGCGTAGTTCTGGAAGACCATCGCGATGTCGCGGTCCTTGGGCGCCACGTTGGTGACCTCGCGGTCGCCGATCCTGATGGCACCCGAGTTGACCTCCTCCAGCCCGGCGAGCATGCGCAGGGTGGTGGTCTTACCGCATCCGGACGGGCCGACGAGCACCATGAACTCGCCGTCCTTGATCTCGAGGTCGATGCCCTTGACCGCGGGCTCGTTGGCGCCTGCGTACCAACGCTGCGCCTTCTCAAATGAGACTGTTGCCATGATTCCTTTGTCTCCTTCACCGGCAGGTACGTGCCGGACGATCCGTTGTGAAGTGACCGAGGACACATTCCTCGGCGGAGACACCATAGCCCAGATTGGTTATCAGCGGGTCAAAGCCCGGCACACAGCTGGTGTGCAACCCTCGTAGGCGTTGAGCCGGCGCATCAGGTCACGGGCGTACGGCTTCGCGTGATCCTCGGCGAAGACGTTGCGGTCCTCCCACGGCCGGTCGTAGCGGTAGAGCTCGTAGGCGTAGTCGGTGCCCTTCCAGGACTTGTCCAGGTCGAACCGGACCAGCAGCCCCTGCGAGCCGCGCACCGCGATGTAGGACGGGATGATGTCGATCGTCCCGCCCGAGCCGCTGTCGAGGTCGACCTCGCCGGGGTGCGACTTGGCGTAGGTGTGCTCGAAGAACGCGTAGCGCCCACCGGGCAGCCGCGGCCGGCTCAGGGTGTCGGCGAACGAGCTGCCGGAGACGTAGGACGGGGTCGGGGCGCCGGCGATGTCCAGGAATGTCGGCGCGAGGTCGATGTTGTTGACGAACTGGCCGCGCTTGCCGGGCACCACGTCGGGGCCGACGACGACCATGGGGACACGCGTGTCGGAGTCGTACGGCGCGCCCTTGCCGCCGTTGAGCTGGTGCTGACCGAGGTGGAAGCCGTTGTCGGAGGTCAGCATGATGTACGTGTCCTCGCCGGCGGCCTCACGCACCTGGGTGATCATCCGGTCGATCGACTGCACCATCCGGGCGCGGTCGCGGTACTGGCTCAGCGCCGTCTCGTCGCTCAGCGAGACCTTGTTGGTGCGCCAGGCCGGCGCCGGCGACGTACGTCCCCCGCGGCCGAGGTAGGTCGGCGCGTTGTCCGAGCGGTCGTCGCCGTAGCCGACCAGGTCCTTCAGCCTCAGGTCGGCGCACTCGACCCGGCCGCAGTTGCCGCCCGCGGGGTCACCGGCGGGCGCCTGGTCGGCGAACGCGGGCGGGAACCAGGTGTCCAGCCCCGGGTAGTGGTGACCGAGGCGCGAGTGCGGCCCGTAGGCGGCGATCTCGAGGAAGTAGGGCTCCTCCTCGTCACGGTGCGCGTTGATGAAATCCAGTGCGTAGTCACGGGTGACGTTCGTGGCGTACGCGGCGTCCTTCTCCTGCACGGACGCGTTCCGTGCGGGCTGCGGGTGGTTGTGCAGCTGCACCTCGCCGGCACTGTCGAGGTAGGTGGTCTGGTAGCCCCAGCCGCCGTAGGCGCCGCCGAGGAGCGCGTTCCAGGAGTCCCAGCCGGGCACCTTGGGCGGCGGGACCCGCTTGCCGTCGGCGCCGATGGTGGCCTCGTAGGCGTTGATGTACTTCCCGACGAACCCGGTCGTGTAGCCGGCCTCCTGCAGCCCGATGCTGAACTGCTTCTCGACGTTGCCGTAGCGCTGGAACGCCGACCATCCGCCGACCGGGTGCTCGGGGTCGTTCTGGGTGTTGGTGAGGACCTTGGTGTGGTGCGGGGTCTGCCCGGTCAGCAGCGCCGCGCGCGAGGGGCAGCACAGCGAGTCGATGACGAAGGAGTTCTGGTACGTCGCGCCCTCGGCCGCCATCCTGGTCGCCTCCGGCATCGTGCGGAGCAGCTCCAAGGAGAAGTCGTCCATCAGGATCAGGACCATGTTGGGGCGCTCGTCCGTCGTCGCGGCCAGCTCCGCCGCAGGTTCCTCGACCGGCGCGGCCGACGGGTCGGCGGCGGCAGAGCCGGCGGCGACGGTCTTCGGGCCGACGACCAGGAGCCCGGCGATCAGGGCCACGACCGCGAGGAGTCCGGCGCCCAGCAGCGCGCTCCACTTCGGATTCATCCCGAGACTCCTTTGTCTATTATTTAACTGCACTATATCTGGTTCAAGAGAGGTTAGTGCCTCGTTTCCAGGCACGACGAAATGGGTCCGCAGAGCGGACCCGGAGGGGCGCTGCCCCGAGGTGTTGCTCAGTGCAGCTCGTGCGGCGGCGGCATCTTCAGGTGCCGGGAGCCCTTCGCTTCCTTCAGCGGCTTGCGGATGACCGTGACGCCACCCATCAGGGCCAGACCCTTCACCCGCAGCACCGGACCGCCGGTCGGCTCGATCCCGCGCGGACCGACATAGCCGCCCATGATCCCGACTCCCTGCATCACGACCTGGACCTCGGGGCCGACGGTGATGTTGACCCCGCCCATGATCGCGTTGGCGTAGATCACGGTCTCGTGCGCGGAGAACTGCGCTTGGCGCATGTCGAGCTCGGCACCGCCCATCAGGGCGATCACGTTGCCGGTCGCCGGCACCGTCCAGACCCCGCGCCGGTCGACGCCGCTCATGATCGCGACGTAGAGCTGGCTCTCGATCGGGTTGTCGGCGTAGACCGCCGGCGTGCTCGACGTGGCCGGCTTGCTCATCGACGCCGACGGCATCGGTGTCCCCGCCGCCGGCAGGTCGACGGTGATCGGGATCAGGTCGGCGTACGTCTTGGCCTTGAAGGTCGCCTCGAGGCGGTCGTCGAGCTCCTCGATCTCCAGGCGTCCCTCGCCCGCCGCCTCGCGCAGGATGTCGGCCACCTTGTGGCGGTCGGCATCGCTGATCCGGAGGTTCGGATCAGGATTCTGGCCGCGGAATGGCTCGGGGGTCGTTCCCATGGGGCGAATGGTAGTGGGGGTCTCGCAGGCGTGCCTCGACAATCCCCCGATGGCACTCGCCCGGGCGCCTACTCCAGGCCGAGATGTTGCCTCAGCGTGCGCTTCGGGCCGCGCGGACCCCGGCGCTTGACGGTCACGTCGCCGAGCACCGCGATCCCGCGCACCCGCACGACCGGCGAGTCCGCGGTGAGCGCCTCGGGCACCTTCTCCGACGGCTCCTTGAACTCGCCGAGGACACCGTTGCCCTCCACGATCACGTGCACGTGGGGTGGCACGGTGACCTTGACGCTGCCCAGGACCGAGGTGGCACTGATGACCACCTCACGGGCGGAGTAGTGCGCCTCGCGCAGGTCGATGTTGGCGTCGCCCAGCACCGCGTTGACCGAGAAATGCTGGGGAACCACCCACACACCCTTGCGCTCGACGTTGCTCAGGAACGCGCTGGCACTGTCGTTCGCGTCGCCCTCGCCGTAGACGACGGGAACCGCGCCGGCGGCCGGCCCCGCGGCCTGTGATGGTGGCATCACCGGCGCCCGCCCCGCGACCGGTAGGTCCTGCGTGATCGGCTCCAGGTCGGCGTACGTCTTGGCCTTGAAGGTCTCCTCGAGTCGCTCCTCGAGCTCGTCGATGTCCAGCCGGCCCTCGCCCGCGGCCTCGCGCAGGATATCGGCCACCGCGTGGCGGTCGGCGTCGCTGACGCGGAGGTCGGCGCGGCGCGGCTGGCCGGGGTGCGGTTCGGGGAGTCCCATGAGCGTTGATGCTATCGGCGCACGCCGCATCCGTCTCTCGGGTTCAACCCTGATTCTTTACTCCGAAGCCCCTTACCGAAGGGGTGCGTACCCCAGTAAATAGTGCGTACTCCCGCAGCCCGGCGAGGTCCGCCAGCATGGACGACGTGTCCGAATCGAATCGAAACTCCACCCACGCGACCGACATCACCATGCTCGGCCTCGGCGCGATGGGCAGCGCGCTGGCGGCCGCACTGCTCGACGCCGGCCGCTCCGTGACCGTCTGGAACCGCACCCCCGGCCGTGCCTCGGAGCTGGTAGGTCGCGGCGCCTCGGCCACCGACTCGGTAGCCGAGGCGGTGCTGGCGAGCCCCGTGGTCATCGCCTGCCTGCTCGATCGCTCCTCCGTCGAGCAGACCCTCGCCCTGGCCGCCGGCGAGCTGCGCGGCCGCACCCTGGTCAACGTCACGACCACGACGCCGAACGAGTCCCGTGCGCTCGCCTCCTGGGCGGCCGATCACGGCGTCGACTACCTCGACGGCGCCATCATGGCCGTGCCCGCCATGATCGGGTCCCGCGCGGGTCAGATCCTCTACAGCGGCTCGCGAGCCGCGTACGACGCCCTCCTGCCGACGCTCGAGGTCTGGGCCACCAGCGAGTTCCACGGCGAGGACGCAGGGCTGGCGTCGGTGGTGGACCTGGCCATGCTGTCGGGGATGTACCAGATGTTCACGGGCTTCTTCCACGGTGCCGCGATGGTGGCCTCGATGGGGATGAGCGCGGCCGGCTTCGCCGCCCGGCAGGCGCCCTTCCTGACTGCCATGATCGATGGGCTCGACGGCTACGCGAAGGTCATCGACGGCGGCGACTACACCGTCGCGGGCCAGCAGAGCCTGGAGTTCTCCGACCTCGCCCACATCGTGCGCGCCAGCGAGGAGGAGGGGGTCGACCCCTCCCCCATCGCTACCGTCCAGGCACTGATCAGCGCACAGATGGCCGCGGGGCACGGCTCGGAGGGACTCGCGAGGATCTACGAGGGCCTGCGACCGGCCACCTAGCCGCTCAGTCGGCGAGCGGGAGGTAGACGCGGCTCCCCGATGCCGCGAACTCCTTCGACTTCTCCAGCATGCCCGCCTCGATCTCCTCGGGCGACGCACCGTTCTCGCCGCCGAAGCGGTCGCGTACGTCCTGGCTGATCTTCATCGAGCAGAACTTCGGGCCGCACATGGAGCAGAAGTGAGCGGTCTTGGCGTTCTCGGCGGGCAGGGTCTCGTCGTGGAAGCTCTCCGCGGTGACCGGGTCCAGCGAGAGGGCGAACTGGTCACGCCAGCGGAACTCGAAGCGGGCCCTGGAGAGCGCGTCGTCGTGGTCGCGGGCGCCGGGGTGGCCCTTGGCGATGTCCGCGGCGTGCGCGGCCAGCTTGTAGGTGATCACGCCGGTCTTCACGTCGTCCCTGTCCGGAAGGCCGAGGTGCTCCTTGGGCGTGACGTAGCAGAGCATCGCGGTGCCGTGCATCGCGATCGTGGCCGCACCGATGGCGCTGGTGATGTGGTCGTAGCCGGGCGCGATGTCGGTCGCGAGCGGGCCCAGCGTGTAGAACGGCGCACCGTGGCACCACTCCTGCTGGAGGTCCACGTTCTCCTTCACCAGGTTGAGCGGGACGTGGCCGGGGCCCTCGACCATGACCTGTACGTCGTGTCGCCATGCTCGTTCTGTCAGCTCGGCCAGCGTCCTGAGCTCGGAGAGCTGAGCCTCGTCGTTGGCGTCGGCGGTGGAGCCCGGGCGGAGGCCGTCGCCGAGGGAGAAGGCGACGTCGTACTGCTTGAAGATCTCGCAGAGCTCGTCGAAGTGGGTGTAGAGGAAGCTCTCCTGGTGGTGCGCGAGGCACCAGCCGGCCATGATCGAGCCACCGCGGGAGACGATGCCGGTGACGCGGTTGGCGGTGAGCGGGACATAGCGCAGCAGGACTCCCGCATGGATCGTCATGTAGTCGACGCCCTGCTCGGCCTGCTCGATGACGGTGTCGCGGAACACCTCCCAGGTCAGCTTGTCGGCCTCACCGTTGACCTTCTCCAGGGCCTGGTAGATCGGGACGGTGCCGATCGGGACGGGGCTGTTGCGCAGGATCCACTCGCGGGTGGTGTGGATGTCGTCGCCGGTGCTCAGGTCCATCACCGTGTCGGCGCCCCAGGTGATCGCGTGGGTGAGCTTGTCGACCTCCTCCGCGATGCTGCTGGTGACCGCGGAGTTGCCGATGTTGGCATTGATCTTCACCAGGAACCTGCGTCCGATGATCATGGGCTCGGACTCGGGGTGGTTGACGTTGTTCGGGATGATCGCCCGCCCCGCCGCCACCTCCTCGCGGACCAGCTCGGGGTCGCAGCTCTCGCGCACGGCGACGTAGGCCATCTCCTTGGTGATGATGCCCTGGCGTGCGTAGTGCATCTGGGTGATGTTCTCGCCTCGGCGCGGGGCACGGCGCTCGCCCTGCCACTCCTGGCGGGCCTCGCCGCGGCGTACGGCTGCCTTGCCGTTGTCCACCAGTTCGGTCCGGCGGCCGGCGTAGGTCTCGGTGTCCTGGCGCTCCTCGATCCACTCGTCGCGGCGCGGCGGGAGTCCCTGCTCCGGCTCGGATCCGGGGCCCTCGGTGCAGTAGCGGTCGAAGGTCTCGCCGTTGGTGAGCGCGACCCGGGTCACCGGGACCTTCAGGTCGCCGAGCTCGAGGCGGGTGTGGGCGGGGTAAACGGTCATTTCTTCTCCTGGGTGTGGGCGATCGGTCCCCGGCCTCTTCCGAGAGTCCAGGTCCTGCTGGTGTGGAGCTGTCGGGTGACGTACGCAGCGGCCTGCTCGGCCGCGTCGTGGACGGTGGCGCCGTGGGCGAGGTGGGCGGCCAGGGCCGAGCTGTAGGTGCACCCGGTGCCGTGGTCGTTGCTCGTGGGGACGGCTGGGTGGGCGAGTGGGATCGCCGGCTTTCCGGGCTCGGCGACCCAGTCCGTGCACTCCCCGGTGGCCGCCGGATCTCCTCCGGTGACGATCACGGCGCACCCGCTGGTCGAGCCGCGAGCGCCAGCGAGGGCGACCGCGATCTCTTCCGGCGAACCATCGTGGCCGAGCAGTGCCCGGGCCTCGTCGAGATTGGGGGTGATGACGGTGGCGACGGGGAGGAGATGGTCGAGGTAGGCGCGGCGCACCCCCTCCCCACCAAGGACCGCCCCGGAGGTGGCAACGAGAACAGGGTCGACGACGAGCGGAGGTTGTGAAGCTGAGAGTGACCCATAGGCCACGCTCAGCTTCACAACCCTCCGTGCGACCGCCTCCACGGCGGCTGCGGTGCCGAGCATCCCGGTCTTGATCGCGGCGATGGGTAGGTCGTCGAACACCGCGTCCAGCTGAGCCTCGATGGAGGCGTGTGGCACCGGGTGGATGTCGCTGACGCCGGTCGTGTCCTGGGCGGTGACGGCGGTGATCACGCAGGCCCCGTGGACCCCGAGCGCGGCGAAGGTGGCCAGGTCTGCCGCCGTGCCCGCCGCTCCCCCGGAGTCGGTGCCCGCGATGGTGAGCGCGACCGGCGGGTTCATCCGGTCACCTCCGCGCTGGCGAGGGCGGCCAGCAGGTCACGCACGACCTGTCCTGGCTCGTCGGCCCGCATCACCGCGCCCATCACCGCGACCCCGTGGGCTCCCGCCGCGACCGCCGCGGCGGCGTTGTCCGGGGTGATCCCGCCGAGCGCGTACGTCGGGAGCGGCAGGCCGGCGAACGCGTCCGGTCCCAGCGGCGGCCCGTAGCCGGGCTTCGACTCGGTCAGCGCATAGGGACTCAGCATCGCGTAGTCGAACCCCTCCTCGGCGGCGGTGGCGACCTCGGTGGCGCTGTGGCAGCTGCGGCCGAGGTGTAACACGCTGTTACACCGACTATCCGGTCGCTCCGATAGGGCGAGTAGCCCTACGAACGACGTGTTACAGCTCGCGGAAGCCGGGAGCTGCACCCCGGCCGCCGCAGGCAGAGGGGTGTGGGCGGCGATGACGTTCAGGCCGAGCCCGGCGAGCACCTCGGCCAGCTTTGCTCGATGCTCCTCGGGCTCGTCGAGCTCGCGGAGCACGACGTGGGTCAGGCCAGCCTCCGCGCACTCGGCCAGGGTCGGGAGCAGGCCGCGGCCGAGGCGGAGCTGGGAGCGGTCGGTGAGAACGAGCAGTCGCGGCAGCGTGTTCATCCGATCCGGCCCGCCATCGGCGAGGAGGCCCGGGCGACCGCCTGGCGCGGGATCCGGCCGGCATTGCGGGCGGCCACCCCTGCCTCGACCGCCAGCCGCAGAGCACGAGCCATCCCGACCGGGTCGTCGGCGCGGGTCACCGCGGTGGCGGCGAGGACCGCGGAGCAGCCGAGCTCCATCGCCAGGGCCGCATCCGAGGCCGTCCCGACGCCGGCGTCGAGCACGACCGGCACGGACACCGCGGCCACGACCGCCTCGATCGCATAGGGGTTCAGCAGCCCCAGCCCCGACCCGATCGGCGAGCCGAGCGGCATCACCGCCGCGCAGCCGGCGTCCTCGAGCCGGCGGGCGAGGACGGGGTCGTCGGTGGCGTACGGAAGGACGGTGAAGCCCTTGCGCACCAGCTGCTCGGCGGCCTCGACGAGCTCGACCGCGTCGGGCATCAGCGAGGTCTCGTCGCCGATCACCTCGAGCTTGACCCAGTCGGTCTCCAGCGCCTCGCGGGCGAGCTCGGCGGTCAGCACCGCCTCGCGTGCCGAGAGGCAGCCCGCGGTGTTGGGCAGGATCGGCACCTTCGCCGCACGCAACGTCTCGAGCAGTCCGCCGGCGGCCGTCGAGGACGTACGCCGCATCGAGACCGTCACCAGACCGGGCTCGGCCGTATCGATGACGTCCGGGAGCAGGGCCAGGTTGGGCAGGCCGCCGGTGCCGAGGAAGAGGCGCGAGGACAGCTCGCGGCCGGCGATCCTGAACCCGTTCTCGGGGACACTCATCCGCCCTGCACCGCCGTCACGATCTCGACGACCTGACCGTCCTGGAGCCGCCAGAGCGCCCAGTCGTCGCGCGGCACGATCTCCTCGTCGACGGCGACCGCGATCCCGCTCGGCCGCCGGTCGCCGGTCCTCGCCTCGAGCAGGTCCGCGACGGTGCCGCTGACCTCCACCGGCTCGCTGTTCACGGTGATCCTCATCCGTCCTCCTTCATCCGGAACCGACGCGGATCGACCGCGGGTTCCACTGACCCTGTCTCGACGTGATCGGCCACCAGTTGCGCGATGAGCGGCGCCAGCAGGACCCCGTTGCGGTAGGCGCCCGCGGCGAGCACGACGCCCGGCTCGTGGGTCGGGCCGACCAGCGGGAGGTTGTCGGCGGTTCCCGGGCGGTCCCGCGAGGTCACCTCCACCACGGCGGCGCGGTCGAGCGCCGACACCACCCGGCGGGCGGAGTCGAGCAGCCGCCACACACCCTCGACGGTCGGCAGCAGCGGACCGTCACGCTCCTCGGTGGTGGCGCCGATGACCACCTCGTCGCTGTCGATCCGCGGCACCACGTAGATCTGCTCGCCGTGCGCCCAGGCCCGCACCGTCCGCTCCACCGGCTCCTGCGTCCGCACGCGC
Organism: Nocardioides sp. NPDC057577; assembly: GCF_042801335.1. NCBI lineage: Bacteria > Bacillati > Actinomycetota > Actinomycetes > Propionibacteriales > Nocardioidaceae > Nocardioides > Nocardioides sp. NPDC057577. Next base: position 15,887 of record NZ_JBHVGB010000061.1, read on the forward strand.
ACCACGTCTCCGCGTACCGGCCGGATGAGGGAGGAGTACGGGTCGGGCAGGCGCGCCCCGGTCGCGATGACGGTCACGTCGGCGACCGTGTTGGTCTCGACACGCCTCCGCCTAGCGGCTCCGGCGGCTCGACCGACAGAACCGCTGGTCGAGCCGGATTCGTGAGGAACGAACGAATCCGTGTCGAGACCAACACGGTCCCCGACGCGATCGAGCAATGCCGAGACGACCGCACGTGGGTCGACGGAATGGTCCTCGGCGAGGAAGGCCCCACCGGCGACCCGGCCGAGGCCGGGCTCACGTGCGAGCAGATCCCGCCGCCCCAACCTCTCGTGGGAGACCCCGGCGAGATCGAGCACCGCGAGCTGCCGCTCGACCTGCTGGACGTCCCCGGCGTCGACGCCGGCCAGCAGCGTCCCGCGGGTGTGCACCGGCACCCCGAGCCGGGCGGCGAAGCCGGGCCAGAGCGCCAGCGACGCCAGGCACAGCCGGGTCAGCGACTCCTCGCCGTACCAGGCCTCACCGGCCGGGCTGAGCATGCCGGCCGCGGCGTAGGACGCGCCGGAGCCCGGCGCCGGATCGACCACCGTGACGTCGTGGCCTCGACGGATCAGCTCGTCGGCCACGGACAGGCCGACGATCCCAGCACCGAGGATCCGCACCCGCATCAGCCGACGGCTTCCGCGAGCTCCTTCGCGGCTTGACGTGGGTCGGGTTGTCGCCAGAGCCCGCCGATCACGGCGACCCCGTGGGCGCCGGCGGCGCGTACGTCCCCGGCCGAGGTCGTCGAGATCCCGCCGATCGCGATCAGCGGGAGCACACCGGCGGCATCTGTGACGGCGGCGACGCCCAGCGGGTCGGGGAGCCCGGCCTTGGAGGTGGTGGCGAAGACGGGCCCGAAGCCGGCGTAGTCCGCGCCCGCGGCCGCAGCCGCCTGGACCGCGGCCCGGTCCCGGCAGGTCGCGCCGATGACCAGCCCCGGGGCGACCGTGTCGGCGATCCGGCGGGCCTCGGCCACCGGCAGGTCGGAGGCACCGAGGTGGACGCCGTGCGCACCGGCCGCGAGCGCCACGTCGAGCCGGTCGTCGACGACCACACAGGCATCGTAGGCAGCGACCCGCTCGATCACGGTCGTCGTCAGCGCAAGCAGCTCCCGAGTGGTCGCGGACTTGTCGCGGACCTGGAAACCGGCGACGCCGGCCTCGGCGAAGGCGGGCAGCAGGGCGAGGTCATCGCTCGATGAGACCAGGCAGAAAATACGTGGAAGAAGCACAACCAATCACTTCCTTCGCCGGCATGATCCGGATCAGGTGTAACGGTCGGAGCGGCTCCAGCTCCCTCTCAGCCCGCTGCCGCGGACTCCCGTGTGGACGTCTCCGACCATAGCGCGCACCGCCGAAGGCTCGCAGCCCCGGGGCCCGCACAGCGGGATACCTCTAGTAGGTCGAGATCCGCAGAGCCCGCATCTTGGCGTACAGCGTGGTGCGGGAGATGCCGAGCTCGCGGGCGACCGCGGCCTTGTTGCCGTCGTGCTTGATCAGCTCGTGCAGGATGACGTCGCGCTCGGCCTGGTCGAGCGGCCGCACGGCGGCCCGCGGCCCCGGCACGCAGCCGAGCTTCGGCGGCAGGTCGGCAGGGACGATCGCACCGAACCGACGCCGGGCGGCGGCATGGGCGAGCACGGCCCGCAGCTCGCGTACGTTGCCCGGCCAGCGGTGCTCGACCAGGATCCGCTCGACGCCGGGAGTCAGGAAGGCGTCCGGGTTGATCCTGGCGAGCAGCTCGCGGGCCAGCCCGGGGATCTCGTCGCGCCGCGCGGCCAGCGGCAGCTTCTCCTCGACGCGGGAGGCCAGCGCGGCCACCGCCGCGGTGTGCTCGGACAGCTCGGCCAACGGCGCCGAGACCATCACCACGTGAGCCCGGTCCGGGCGTTCCAGTGCCTCCGCGACGACGCCGAGCAGCGCGTCGGAGAGCAGCTCGAGACCGTCGATGATGACGGTGCCCACCCCGGCGGCCATCCGGCGCCGGAACTGCTTGGCCCAGTTGCCGTCGCCCTCCAGGACCGTCGTGGCGCCGGTCAGCAGCGTGATCGGTGAGGACGGCGCGAGCTCCCTGGCCAGGGACGTACGCCCCGACCCCGGTGGCCCGGCCACCAGGATCGTCCCCGGCTCTCGGGCGGCCTCGGACAGCGCGCGGACCGAGACCCCGCGCCGGGGCTCGCGGGGCTCGATGCGTACGAGCGCGGCCAGACGGCGGGTGTCGAGCACCTCGGCGTGCACATGCACCGACTCCCCCGACTCCAGGCTCATGTCCATGACCGTCGCCCCCGGAAGATGTACGTCCTGGAGCAGGATCCGCAGCACGGCGATGTCCGCGCCGGTCAGGGTGTCCTGAGCCGTCTGGTTGGACACGGTCAGGTTCTCGCCGACCGCGACCAGCGCGCCGCGGCACGCCACCACGGCCTCGTGAAAGGCCAGCAGCAGCTGCTTGTCGGTGGTGCGGCTACCGTCCTGGAGGCGCCGCTGGATGTCGGTCACCGCACGCTGCACCACCGGGCGCAACAGCGGGTTGGCGTCGCTGGCCTGCGAGGTGATGTCGAGGACACCCTCGATCCGGTGCGTCACCGGATGCCGGATCGGCATCGCGAAGCAGCTGAACTCGCGCAGCATCTCGGCGAAGTGCTCCGCACCGTGCACCTGCACCGGGAGCCTGGTCTCGAGCGCCGTGCCCGGCGCGTTGGTGCCCAGCCGCTCCTCGAGCAGGCTGGCGCCCAGATCGACCCCGAGGCCGTCGAACGCCCTCGCCACCTTCGCCCGGCCGCACCAGCGATGCACGATCCGGCAGTCCCGGTCGACCAGCAGCGTGGCGTACGTCGTGCTGACGAGGTTCGCGGCCAGCTCCTTCAGGACAGGGCCGGCCGCCTCGTACAGGGAACCGTGCGGGTCGATGGCGACCGGCGCGAGCGAACCATGGGCCCGCACCGGGTCGACCCCGGCGAGGCGCGAGCGATGCCAGGACGCGGCGATCCGCTCCGGCTCGGATGACGTCGTAGGCGGCACAACATCCCCCCATCGAATGTGGCACTCGTCACATTAGCCCGGTGGGGTGCCGGTCGAAAGAGAACTGTTCAGGTTCTGAACACCCGCCGACCCGCTGCGCTGCGACCGTGACAGGGACCCCCGCTCCCCATCCCGGAACACCAAGGAGTCAGCATGAAGACCAAGGCCGCCGTCGTCTACGAACCCGGCAAACCGATCGTGATCGAGGAGCTCGACCTCGACAAGCCCCAGTCGGGCGAGGTGCTGATCCGCTACACGCATGCGGGGCTGTGCCACTCCGACGTGCACATCGCCCACGGCGACCTCGAGGCCCGGCTGCCGATGGTCCTCGGCCACGAGGGCGCCGGCGTCATCGAGGAGGTCGGGCCCGGCGTCACCCGGGTCAAGGCCGGTGACCGGGTCGTCTGCTCCTTCATCCCCAACTGCGGCACCTGCCGCTACTGCTCCAACGGCCAGCAGTCGATCTGCGACATGGGCGCGACCATCCTCGAGGGCTACCTGCCCGGTGAGCGGTTCCCGATCTCCGGGCCCGCCGGCCAGTACGGCGCGATGTGCATGCTCGGCACCTTCAGCCAGTACGGCGTGATCCACCAGAACTCGGTGGTCAAGGTCGACGACGACCTCTCGCTCGAGTCGGCCGTGCTGGTCGGCTGCGGCGTGCCCACCGGCTTCGGGTCCGCGGTGAACACTGCGGCGGTCAAGGCCGGCGACACCGTCGTGGTCTACGGCATCGGCGGCATCGGCATCAACGCCGTCCAGGGCGCGAAGCTCGCCGGCGCGAAGTACGTCGTCGCCGTCGACCCGCTGGAGAACAAACGTGAGGCCGCGCTCCAGCTCGGCGCCACCCACGCCTTCGCCGACGCGGCCTCCGCGCTGGCCGAGGTCACCAACCTGACCCGCGGCCAGCTCGCCGACTCCGCCATCCTCACCCAGGGTCTGGTCACCACCGAGAACGTCACCGACGGCTTCGACGTGATCGGCAAGGGCGGGATCCTGGTCCTGACGGGCCTCAACAAGCTCACCGAGCCGACCATCCAGCTCTCCGGCGCGGTGACCACCCTGTTCCGCAAGACGATCAAGGGCAGCCTGTTCGGCGACTGCAACCCGACGTACGACATCCCGCGGATCCTCGGGCTCTACCAGAAGGGCGACATCAAGCTCGACGAGCTGATCACCCGCACCTACACGCTCGAGCAGGTCAACGAGGGGTACGACGACCTGCTCAACGGCGCCAACATCCGCGGCGTGGTCGTCCACGACCACTCCTGAGGATGCCGTGGCCCTCGGTCTCGGCTCCGGAGCCGAAGCCGGGACCGGGGCCATGGCGGCGTACGATTCCCTTCCGTGGCTGACGTTGAGTTCCGATACTCCGACCTCCTCCCGACCGGCAAGGACGACACTCCCTACCGGCTGATCACGGACGAGGGGGTGGAAGAGATCGAGGTCGACGGGCGCAAGTTCCTCAAGGTCGACCCCGAGGCGATCCGCCGGCTGACCGCCGAAGCGATGAAGGACATCAACCAGTACCTCCGCCCGGCGCACCTCAAGCAGCTGCGCAAGATCATCGACGACCCCGAGGCCTCCGGCAACGACCGCTTCGTCGCGCTGGACCTGCTCAAGAACGTCAACATCTCCGCCGGCGGGATCCTGCCGATGTGCCAGGACACCGGCACCGCGATCGTGATGGGCAAGAAGTCCGAGGGTGTGCTGACCGGCGCCGACGACGCCGAGACCGTCAGCCGCGGTGTCTTCGACGCCTACACCAAGCTCAACCTCCGCTACTCGCAGCTGGCCCCGCTGACCACGTACGAGGAGAAGAACACCGGCTCCAACCTGCCCGCGCAGATCGAGATCTACTCGACCGCCGAGGGCGAGAACGGCCCGGAGTACAAGTTCCTCTTCATGGCCAAGGGCGGCGGCAGCGCCAACAAGTCGTTCCTGTTCCAGGAGACCAAGGCGATCCTCAACCCCGATCGGATCCTGACCTTCCTCGACGAGAAGATCCGCTCGCTCGGCACGGCCGCCTGTCCGCCGTACCACCTCGCCGTCGTCATCGGCGGGACGTCGGCGGAGTTCGCGCTGAAGACCGCCAAGTATGCGAGCGCCCACTACCTCGACAACCTCCCGACCGAGGGCTCGATGAGCGCCCACGGCTTCCGCGACACCGAGCTGGAGGAGAAGGTCTTCGAGCTGACCCAGTCCTTCGGGATCGGCGCGCAGTTCGGTGGCAAGTACTTCTGCCATGACGTACGCGTCGTCCGCCTGCCCCGCCACGGCGCGAGCTGTCCGGTGGCGATCGCGGTCTCCTGCTCCGCCGACCGTCAGGCGCTGGGCAAGATCACCCGCGACGGCGTCTTCCTCGAGCAGCTCGAGACCGACCCGGCGCAGTACATGCCCGACGCCGGCATGGCCGAGGAGATCTCGGCCGGCGAGGTCGTCGACATCGACCTCAACCAGCCGATGGCCGAGATCCTCGCGACGCTGTCGCAGCACCCGGTCAAGACGCGCCTGTCCCTGTCCGGTCCGATGGTCGTGGCCCGCGACATCGCGCACGCCAAGATCAAGGAGCGGCTCGACGCGGGCGAGGAGATGCCTTCCTACCTCAAGGATCACCCGGTCTACTACGCCGGTCCCGCCAAGACGCCCGAGGGCATGGCCTCGGGCTCCTTCGGCCCCACGACCGCGGGCCGGATGGACTCCTACGTCGAGCAGTTCCAGGCTGCCGGCGGATCCATGGTCATGCTCGCCAAGGGCAACCGCTCCAAGGTCGTGGCCGAGGCCTGCGGGACCTACGGCGGCTTCTACCTCGGCTCCATCGGCGGCCCCGCGGCACGGCTCGCGCAGGACTGCATCAAGTCCGTCGAGGTGCTCGAGTACCCCGAGCTCGGCATGGAGGCGGTCTGGAAGATCGAGGTCGAGAACTTCCCCGCCTTCATCGTCGTCGACGGCGAGGGCAACGACTTCTTCACCGACCCCTCCGGCACCACCACGGTCCCGCTCACCGGCATCCGGGTGCGTTCCAAGGAGCGCTGAACGGACGTCCGCCGGCGTGCGGCCGCGGCGATGCGGAGCGACCGGCTAGGTTGATGGGCGCCGATCCCCGAGGACGAGGAGACCCCATGCAGTGCCCCATCGACGGTGCCACCCTGGTGATGAGCGAGCGCCAAGGCATCGAGATCGACTACTGCCCGCAGTGCCGTGGTGTGTGGCTGGACCGCGGCGAGATCGACAAGATCATCGAGCGGTCGGTCGGCGCCCCGCAGCCCGGCAGCTACCAGCAGCCCCGCCAGGAGCAGCGCGACGAGCGACGCTATGAGAAGCGGGACTACGAGAAGCGGGACTACGACAAGCGCGACTACGACGACGACCGCCGCTACGACAAGCGCCGCAGCCACCACAAGGAGTCCTGGTTGGGTGACCTCTTCGGCTGATCCTGCTGATGGCCCCTGTGACACACCGACATACCGCGTGTCGCAGGGGCCCATCTGCTGGTAGCCGCTCCTGGCTCAGGCCCCTGCGGTGCCCCGTTGCCGGGCGAGCCACTCCCGCCGGAGCATTCCGAAGACCCACGAGTCGGAGACGTCGCCGTTCACGACGCAGTCCTCGCGAAGCGTCCCCTCGAGCTTGAACCCGAGCTTCTCCAGCACCCGGGCCGAGGCAGCGTTGCGGGTGTCGGCCTCCGCCTGGACCCGGTTGAGGTCGAGGGTGTCGAAGGCCCAGGTCAGCACGGCACCAACCGCCTCGGTCGCATAGCCATGGCCCCAGGCGGCCTCGCCGAGGCAGTAGCCGAGCGAGGCGCTGCGGAACTCCGGGTTCCACGAGTTGAAGGTGCACCAGCCGAGGAACACAGAGTCTCGTTCGATGGCCAGCCGGACGCCGACCCCCTCCTCCGCCATCTCCTGAGACCTGGCGATGAACTTCCCGGCGCGGGCCCGATCGGTCCACGGCGGCGAGTCCCAGTAGCGCAGTACGTGGGCGTCGCTCTGCAACGCGAAGAGATCATCCTCGTCGGTGTCGGCGAACGGACGCAGCCGCAGCCGCGTCGTGGCGAGCGTCGGAGTGGGCAGTGACATGGCCCGATGCTGTCAGCCCGTGACCGCTTGCCGCATCAGGTTTTGGTCACCGATGCTGGAGGTCGGTGACCGCGACGCGCGTGACGCGGATGCCCCATTCCTCGCGGGATCGGCGGGTGGCGTCGTACGCGACGTCTCTCAGGCGCTGGGCGGAGGTGAGGAACTCGTCCCGGTCGACGATTCCGGCGAACTCTCGAAGGTCCTCACGCACGGCACGTTCGAGCTGCTGCTGTGGCATGTCGACGCGGTAGGCGATCGACGGGTCCTCGAGCTCGAAGTAGACCTCCAGCGCCGCCTCGCAGACAAAGTTGTCGCGGCAGACGAGCGGTTCCCGCATCGACATCACCTGCTCGCGCATGTCGAACCGCGCGACGACCCGGTCCAGCAGCGGCACGATGGCGTTGAGGCCGGGCCTCAGCATCGTCCGGAACCGGCCGCGGCGCTCGACCACGAAGCAGGTTGCCGCCGGGACGACCTTGACGCTCGTCAGCGTCCCGACGATGACCACGACAACGAGCAGCACTACCACGAGAACCGGCGACATGCCGGTCAGGCTACCGACGTACGTCAGCCGATGATGCGATCCGCCCGGGCCGCCTCCTCGTGGGCCGCCTCGACCGCCTTGGCCGCCTCGTGCTCGGCCTGCTCGATGGCGTCGCGAGGCGAGGGGACCGGCGGCGTACGTCGTGCGTCGCCGTTCTCCGAGACCTTCGCCGACCGCAGAGAGGAGGCGTTGTCGGCGAAGGCGCCGGTGACCGTACGCATCGCCTCGGTGAGCTCGCCGGGGATGACCCAGAACGAGTTGCCGTGCGAGGCGAGCGAGGGCAGCATCTCGAGGTACTTGTAGGCCAGGACCTTGGCGTCGGCGTCGTTGGCGTGGACCGCCTGGAAGACCCGCTCCAGCGCCGTGGCCTCACCCTCGGCCTCGAGGATCCGCGCCTGCTGGTTGCCCTCTGCCTCCAGGATGGACCTCTGCCGGGTGCCCTCGGCCTCGAGGATCAGCGAGGCCCGCTTGCCCTCTGCGTGCAGGATGGCGGCGCGCTTGTCACGCTCGGCGCGCATCTGCTTCTCCATCGCCTCCTTGATCGAGGCCGGCGGGTCGATCGCCTTGATCTCGACCCGGTTGACCCGGATGCCCCACTTCCCGGTGGCGTCGTCGAGCACCTCACGCAGCCGCGCGTTGATCGTCTCGCGCGAGGTCAGGGTGCTCTCCAGGTCCATCGAGCCGATCAGATTTCGCAGGGTGGTGACGGTGAGCTGGTCGATCGCCTGGAGGTAGTTGGCGACCTCGTAGGCGGCCGACCGCGGGTCGGTGATCTGGTAGTAGAGCACCGTGTCGATGTTGACCACCAGGTTGTCCTCGGTGATCACCGGGCGCGGGTTGGAGGAGTAGACCGTCTCGCGCACGTCCAGCTTGGTGTTGACCCGGTCCACCAGCGGGATCACGAAGTTGAGCCCCGGCTGCAGGGTGATCCGGTAGCGCCCGAAACGCTCGATGTTGTAGCGCCGGGCCTGTGGCACGATCCGCACCGTCGAGGCGACCGCCCCCACCACCAGCGCGACCATGACCAGAACGATCAGCAGAAGTTCCATCTCGTACGCCCTCCTCTAGGGAGACAGCGACAGCGGGTCGCGCGGGTGCACGAGCGCCGTCGCGCCTTCGATCTCGAGTACGTCCACCCGGCATCCGACCGGGATGATCAGGTCCTCGTCATAGGGCCTGGCCGACCATTCCTCACCTGCGAGGCGCACCAGCCCGTGCTCGAAGCTGACCTCCGCGGTGACGACCGCCTGACGACCGATGAGAGCGTCGGTGCCGTCCTTCACCGCCGGCGGCAAGGACATGTGTCGACGCGCGACCGGCCGCACCAGCAGCACGCTGCCGCCGCCCGCGACGACGAACACGAGCAGCTGCACCAGCACCGGCGCGCCGAGGGCCGCACTGCCCGCGGCAAGCAACGCCCCACCGGCGACGAAAGCGAACGCCAGCGTCATCGTGAACGCCTCGGCCACTCCGAGCAGCACCGCGACGAGGATCCAGAAGAACGACCACATAAGCCCACCAGACTCGGTTTCCGACCAGCGTACTCCCGGTGTGGTGCTGATCACACGGGGTCAGTCAGAGTTGTTCCGCCCGTTGAGCAGCGGCAGCCCCGCCCACAGCGAGACGAACAGGGCCAGGACGGCCACGGCGGCGACGACGCCGGCTCCGAACGTGAGGACGACGTCGAACACGAGCAGCACGACCAGCGCCGAGACGATCGCGAAACCCACCAGGCCGGCACGCGCGCAGAGGTGCGAGGCCGTGACCAGCCACCGCCGCTGCCGGTGACGGAACAACATCCGGTGGAAGGAGACCGGGGCGATGATCAGGGAGGTGGTGACCACCGAACCGACGAGCACGACGAGGTAGATCGCCTGCTGGTAGTCGGCCAGGTCCGGGAAACGGGGCGAGAACGGGACCGTCAGCAGGAAACCGGTGAGGATCTGCACGCCCGTCTGCAGCACCCGGAGCTCCTGGAGGAGCTCGTTCCAGTTGCGGGTGATCCGCTCCTCCGGACCCTCCTCCGGACCACCACCCTCTACCTCGTCGCGGTGGAAGCTGCTTGCGGGCATCAGAACACCGGCCGTCCCCCAGTCACCCCGAGGACGGTGCCGGAGACGTAGGACGCCTCGGCCGGAGATGCCAGGAACACGAACGCAGGCGCGACCTCGGCCGGCTGACCTGCGCGCCCCAGCGGCGTGTCGGCGCCGAACTTCTGCACCTTCTCCGGCGCTTGCGTCGCCGGCTGCAGCGGAGTCCAGATCGGGCCCGGTGCCACCGCGTTCACCCGCACCCCGTCGGGCCCGAGCTCGGCGGCCAGGTTGACCGTGAAGTTGTTGATGGCCGCCTTGGTCGCGGCGTAGTCGAGCAGGCTGGTCGATGGTTCGTACGCCTGGATCGAGGCGTTGTTGATGACGCAGCCGTTGCTCTTCTGCAGGTGCGGGACGGCTGCCCGGGTGAGCCAGAGCAGCGCGTACAGGTTGGTCTTGAACGTCCGGTCGATCCGCTCGTCGTCCATGTCCGTCAGGCCCTTGTCGCGGGCGAACTGGTAGCCGGCGTTGTTGACCAGGATGTCGAGGCCGCCGAGCTCCTGCACGGTGCGTTCGACGACCTGGTCGCACGCCTCGCGCTCGCGCAGGTCGATCGGCATGGCCAGCGGCGTACGTCCGGCCTCCTCGACCAGCTTCGAGGTCGTCTGCGCGTCCGGCTCCTCCTCCGGGAGGTAGGTGAAGGCCACGTCAGCCCCCTCGCGGGCGTACGCGATCGCGACCGCGCGGCCGATGCCGGAGTCGGCACCGGTGATGAGCGCGACCTTGCCGTCGAGGCGGCCGTGGCCCTGGTAGCTGGACTCGCCGTGGTCCGGCTGCGGGTCCATCTCGCCGGTGAGCCCGGGAGGCTCCTGCTGCTGGGCGGGGAACTGCGTGTCGTCATCGCTCATGAACGGCCCAGTACCCACATCGGACACAATGGAGCCGTGAGCGAGCGTCAGCGAGTGAACCAAGGAATCACGCGACCGCATCCGTACCCTGGCGCTTGCGCTACGGAGGTGGTCGCGTGAGCGAATCGGTGATCGCAGACGGGGGCCTCGTGCTGAAGCACCGCGCGGACGGCCACCTGGAGCTGCGGGCCAACGGGATCTTCGTGATGGACACCCGGGAGACCTCGACCGAGAAGGCGCTGGCCACGCGCGCGCTCGAGCTGCACCCGGAGCCGAAGCACGTGCTCATCGGTGGCCTCGGGCTCGGGTTCACCCTCGAGGCCGTGCTCACCGACCCGCGGGTCGAGGCGGTCACGGTCGTCGAGATCGAGCCGCGGCTGGTCGAGTGGATGCGCGCCGGGAGGGTCCCGCACGGTCCCGAGCTCCTCGACGACGAGCGCGTCCACATCGAGGTCGCCGACGTGGCGGTGGTCCTGCGGGAGAGCCCGGCCGCCACCTACGACGTCGTGCTGCTCGACGTGGACAACGGCCCCGGCTACCTGGTCCACGACGCCAACGGAGCGCTCTACGAGGCGCCGGCACTGGGCGACGCCCGGCGGGCGACGGCCCCGGGTGGCACCGTGGTGGTGTGGTCGGCGGCGAAGGCTCCGGTGCTGCTGGAGGTGATGAGGCACGTCTTCGACGACGCCGAGGCGCTCTCCTACCCCGTCGATCTGCAAGGCCACTCGGAGACCTACTGGCTCTACGTGGGCACGGTCTCGCACGGGAATGGCACCAACTAGTCAAAGGTTGAACCAGACATGGACGACATGAGCTTTCGCATCGAGCACGACTCCATGGGTGAGGTCCGGGTCCCGAAGGATGCGCTGTGGCGCGCCCAGACCCAGCGGGCCGTGGAGAACTTCCCCATCTCGGGCACTCCCATCGAGCCGGCCCTGATCCATGCGATCGGACATGTGAAGGCGGCCGCGGCCAAGGCCAACTTCGACCTCGGCGTCCTGCCCGGCGACAAGGCCGAGGCGATCATCGCCGCCGCAGGCGCGGTCTCCGAGGGCCGGCACGACGACGCGTTCCCGATCGACGTCTTCCAGACCGGGTCCGGCACCTCGTCCAACATGAACGCCAACGAGGTGATCGCCTCGCTGGTCGCGCGGACGGGTAGCCCAGAAAACGGGCAGAGCGTACATCCCAACGACCACGTCAACGCCTCCCAGTCCTCCAACGACACCTTCCCGACCGCGATCCACGTCGCCGCCGCCGTTGCCGTCACCGAGCAGCTGCTGCCCGCGATCGACGCGCTGGCCGGCTCGCTGGAGGCGAAGGCCGAGGAGTTCTCCGGCCTGGTGAAGTCCGGGCGTACGCATCTGATGGACGCGACGCCGGTCACCCTGGGCCAGGAGTTCGGAGGGTACGCAGCCACCGTCCGCTACGCGGCCGAGCGCCTCGAGTCGGTGCTCCCCCGGGTGCGCGAGCTGGCGCTCGGCGGCACCGCGGTCGGGACCGGTATCAACACGCCCGCCGGATTCCCGCAGGCCGTGATCGCCGAGCTCTCGAACCGCACCGGCCAGCCGTTCACCGAGGCCCGCAACCACTTCGAGGCCCAGGGCACCCGCGACTCGCTGGTCGAGCTCTCCGGCGTCCTGAAGACGATCGCGGTCGGCCTGATCAAGATCAACAACGACCTGCGCTGGATGTCGTCGGGCCCCACCACCGGCTTGGCCGAGATCCACCTGCCCGACCTCCAGCCGGGCTCCTCGATCATGCCCGGCAAGGTCAACCCGGTGGTGCCGGAGGCGACCTTGATGGTGGCCTTCCAGGTGATCGGCAACGACGCCGCGGTGACCGCCGCCGGCGCCTCGGGCGCCTTCGAGCTCAACGTCGCGATGCCGGTGATGGCCCGCAACGTCCTGGAGTCGATCCGTCTGCTCTCCACCTCGATGACCGTCCTGGCCGAGCGCACCGTCGACGGGATCGTCCCGGTCCCCGAGCGTCTCCGCGCCTACGCCGAGTCGTCCCCCTCGATCGTCACGCCGCTCAACAAGTACATCGGCTACGAGGCCGCCGCCAAGGTCGCCAAGCAGGCCCTCGCCGAGGGCGCCACGATCAAGGACACCGTGATCAAGCTCGGCTACGTCGCCGACGGCACCCTCACCGAGGCCCAGCTGGACGAGGCCCTGGACGTCGAGTCGATGACCCACCCCTGAAATCGTCGAGTCGGCTCATCCTGACGGCGAACCCGGCGCTGACCATCATGGCGCTGGTCGACCGGGCCGCCTCGCGGCTGGCCGCCGGCGCCCGGAGCGGGCTGCGCGCTCCGCTCCCGGTGGAAGGAGGCCGGCGGTGAACGGACG